>JAOULU010000285.1 GCA_029881855.1 Nitrosomonas sp.
CCGCCCCATTGCGGGCACACGCCCACGGGGAAAAAACGCGCAACAAGATAAGGAACTAGCGGCTGACCTATTAGCTGACCCAAAAGAATTAGCTGAACATGTTATGTTAATGGATTTAGGGCGAAATGACATTGGTAGGGTAGTACAAACTGGTACTGTAAAAGTAACTGAAAATATGCAAATCGAGAATTACTCCCATGTCATGCATATTGTTTCTAATGTTGAAGGCAAACTAAAACCCAATCTCACCGCAATAGATGTCCTGCGTGCAACATTTCCTGCAGGCACTGTCAGTGGCGCACCGAAAGTGCGCGCAATGGAAATCATTGACGAATTAGAAGTCTCGAAACGTGGCGTCTATGCAGGAGCAGTTGGTTACTTAGGATTTAACGGTGATATGGATCTAGCCATTGCCATCCGCACGGGTGTCATAAAAGATGGCAAGCTACATGTTCAGGCAGGTGCAGGAATTGTCGCTGATTCTGTGCCACAAAATGAATGGGTAGAAACACAAAACAAAGCTAAAGCCTTACTCCGCGCGGCTGAAATAGCTGAATCTGGTCTGGATAGTCAGATAGAATAAGTGTTGCCCGGCACTAATGAACGCTACTTAAAAGTCTAATTAATTGCCGGACAGTTGTTTATCCGTTTTAATTTGATATTAAGGTTGTCTCTATTTCCGCAAAACTTTTGGCAACATTTGTTGGCATAATTTTCATGTCAAGCTGCTTCTCAATTTGAGTCAATGAGAAAATACCACAAATTTTTGGTGTCATATTTGGAGAGCGTTCTAACACTAAAGTGTGCTGTCGGTCACTCTCACGTAAGTTTGCTACAATATTACCCACTCTAGCATGTTCAACTTCTTTAATCGGAATTGCTTCCAAATTATCAAGCGGGGTCATAATATCTCGCACCAAGATATCATTATGTTTAATTCGTCTTTCTTCAATTAAACGCAGTGGTTTCTCACCTAAAATATCAGTCGCTGTAATAAGTCCAGTTAGGGTACGATCGTCATTCATTACAAACAATGCTCGTATACCACGTTGAATCATATAAGTATTAGCAACGTCAATTGTTTCATTGGGCACAATAAATGCAGCAGAAATAGATCGCAAATCTGTCATAACTTCGATTGCAGGTGAATCCATAGTGACGTGATTAGGTGGTTTAGGCTGAGAGATTTCTATAGCGCCAGACAGGTGCTGTACGGGAATGGATCGATAATTATTCATCATGTCCTCCATTTCGGGTTGATGAAAATCAAATCATTAATTCAATGAAGACGCAAATAACATTGCATCAATTAAGGACTTTACGCCGAATAAATCACCGGGTCAACATACAACAATCATAGATCATGGACCCAATGCAAAAGCGCATCCATTGCATCGCTTGATTGTGCAGCCTTGTTATGATTAATAAAAATCACAACTATCATGCGTCGACCAGATTTATCTAACATATAACCCGCAATCGCTCTAACATCATTTAGCGCCCCTGTCTTCATGTGCGCTAAACCACTTACTGGCGTGTCTGTAAAACGCTCTTTGAGCGTCCCATCGGTCCCTGCAATCGGCAGGGATGAAATAAATTCCGGCATTACTGGGCTTTGGAAAGCCTCATTCAGTAATGCTCCTAGGTGATTTGCACTGATACGTTCTATACGTGATAACCCAGAACCATTTTCAATAACAAGCTCAGGGAAATTAAGATCTTTAGCTTCGAGCCAACGTTTAAGTGCAAGCTTAGCATTGTCTAATGTGGCAGGAAATTTAATTTCTTTATGTTGATCTACTGCTCCTAGGGTTAAATACAACTGTCTTGCAGCGATATTATTGCTGAATTTATTCACGCCACGAATGATGTCAGAAAGTGGGGGCGATTGATAAACTTTAAGGGGCGACAACCCTTCTGGTACTTCTCCGGTCACAACGTCGCCATGTAATAAACCACCTTGTTGCATCCATAATCGTTTGAATAAATCACGCGTATAGGTCGCACTGTCATGCAACCCAAGCATATAGTATTTTTTTCCACACTGTACTGAATAGCTACCGTTTAACTCGACCAAAAATTTCTTTCGTTCATGGCTAGGCGAATTAATATCCACTCTAATTGCATTTCGCCAGTTAACACACGGGCCTTTTGTAAGTTTAAGATTATTACGTAAGGTTACCGAGTCAGGTATCGGATCCACCACAGCGCGCACTGAATTGCCCTCATGCTGTGGCATCAGGACAATCATTGACGCCCGATAATTTACTAATAAGGCTTCTGGAATAATGTTGTATGTTCGATACCGTTCACCGTCAAAACCGCCAGGATCATCATTTGGAACGTCATAATGTGTTTGATCAAGCACTAAATTACCGGCTATCACCTTTAGCCCCGTCTTGCGTAATCGATGAGTCAGCAGCCAAAAATTTTCCAGATTAAGCTTGGGGTCACCAAAGCCCTTGATAATCAGGTCGCCATGTAATACACCATCAGATATTTTGCCGTTTGCATATAAAATGGTTTGCCAACTAAAAGCAGGCCCGAGTATTTCAAGTCCCGCATAAG
>JAOULU010000296.1 GCA_029881855.1 Nitrosomonas sp.
GCATTTGAATTGATATCAGCCGCATCGGTTAGGGCAAACCTTGGATTGGACCACATGCCATGATGGAATGCTTGAGCATTGTTCTGCAATTGCTCATAACAATCTTGTTGCCAATAATTGGGTGGTTCGACCAGTAGGGCGGCATAACCTTGGGCGAGCATCCATGCTTGAATATTTCTTTCATCCAAGGTGAAGCCATGGGCCACAAGATGGTGAAATCGATCGCGTCGGCGTTTATCAAAGCGTAATAACACCTGCATGTCCTCGGCAATTAGATCCGCCAGTGCGCGTTTGGCTGTATCCGCTAAGGGTTCGGCGGCATATTTATCTCGCTCTAATTGCGGACTGACGATATTTGCCAAAGTGACAACCCGTCCATCGACGAGGCGAAGTTGATGGCCATTAATAACTTCTTTGACTTGGACTTTTTGGTGAAATAAATCGGATTCGCAAGCGATGGCAAATGCTTGGTTGGAAAAAAATAGTAGGAACAGACAGATAGAGACGGCGACAAGCCTTAATGAGCTTGTCGCACCAAACTGAAATTTGTTATTTCTTTCCGTATTTCTGACGGAATTTGTCCACACGACCGGCCGTGTCGACGATCTTCTGTTTACCGGTGTAGAACGGATGACATTCTGAACACACATCAAGCTGTAAATCCTTACCGCTGGTAGAGCGTGTTTGGAAACTATTTCCACAACTACAGTTTACTGTAACTTCTTCATATCTTGGATGAATATCTGCTTTCATTGTAATAACCTCGCCTTGTCTTTGCCGCCACTGCACTCCACGTACAGCACCGCAACGACTATAAAAAGGCCGGTAATTCTACGCAGATTGTGTGCCGTTCGCAAGCAGAATAGTGGTTCATGATGTGAAATTTTTAGCATGTTAGATTAGACAATCAGCTTTGTTTATTTCCCATAACCTTTTGTTTTTATTAACTTATATTTTCATTTATTGGCTCAAAAATGACGCCTAGTTTTAAATACTCATCATATGTCTTAACGCTATGTTGTTTCCATGCCAAACCTGTCCATGCAATGAGCTGAAACAAAGATTTTTTTCATCCGAACTCAGATCTAAGCTATCCGAACTTGAAATATAAGCTTATTAGGGGGTTAAACGTGTAAACATATAGCAGAGAATTGGCTTGGTGTATTATCACCACTATTAGTTAAGGCCTGGTTTATCCGGGAATTCGCTACAATTCAAATTACTCGAAAAGATGTAATGCGTTTAAATATAAATAAAGCTCTTGGTTGGACTTGCTGGATTGAGCGTGTGCAACGCAATTATACCCGGTCAGTAAGCCTAGTTAGTTGTTATGTCACTGCTAAATGCCGCATGTTGTATTAACTACATAAAGCTTGCTGGGGAGTGCTTATAGTCGTTGCGTATCCGTTATGGTTACGAAAAGCTGATTGAGTTTGAACAAAAATATTTGAATGTGTTGTCAATATTACTATTTGTATCGAGGTTGAAAGAAAAATAGAACGAGTAAAAAGGTCCACGACTATTGAATATGTAAAAGTAAGTCAATGAAATCCGTGATAGCAATACAACAAATTGAGAAACTACAGAAACAACTAAGATATTTTTGTTTCCTAGTTTGGTCGTAACTAAGCATTAGCTTTATTCATGCTGAATCAAACAGCATGTGCTGACCTGTCAACAGTTTGCACTGCTGGATATAGTAATTACAAATGCACGATGCGTGTTTGAAATTTTCGTATAAGGCATGTTAAATAAGAATTCTGCATGAATAAGGTCAGATTGACATTTGTCCATAATTTCCTAGATTTCATATACACCCCATCGCTTCTGAGGAGACTAGGAAGATGAGCGCCATCAGCCCCAATGTTTCATTGCCCGAATTATTTCGATTGACCGCTAGCCAATATCCCAATCAAGTTGCTATTAATTTCTCTGGAACAGAAACCAGTTTCTCACAACTCAATCAACTGAGTGATCAAGTGGCGGCAGGCCTTGCCGCAGATGGCATAGTTTCAGGTGATCATATTGCATTGTATTGTGTGAACTCTGATGTGTTTGTCATTGCTTATATGGGAATTCTTAAAGCGGGTGCAACCGTGGTGCCAATCAATCTGTTATTGCAGCCTGTCGAGATTGAATACATTCTCAATGATGCTGAAGTGAAAGCTATGATATACCACGAAGCATTTGCTGCTTCAGTTAGTGCTTTTCGCAACAATACGACGAGCGTGAAACTTTATTATAATATTGGCCCGCAACAGTCAGATATTAGTGATATTGATTGGCAGCAGTTATTGTCACAGGCCAGCGAGCCACCGTCTGTCGAAATCAATCCGCAGCAACAAGTTGCATCTATTCTCTACACATCAGGGACGACCGGTAAACCCAAAGGCGCAATGCTGACTCACCAAAATCTAGCAGCCGATGTTGAGGGAGTGCGTCAGGCTTTAGATATTTCCAGCCAAGATAGGTTTTTAGTGGTTTTACCTATGTTTCACGCGTTTGCGGCC
>JAOULU010000297.1 GCA_029881855.1 Nitrosomonas sp.
GCAATGTTGAGAAAATGCCTGGCGGGCGTATGCGCATTATTGTTGATGCGCCTGGTAGACATAAAGCGCCGCTGAGTGTTTTTGACATGGTCAGATCAGGCGCATACGAAATGGGGCATACGGCTTCTTATTATTACAAAGGAAAAGATCCAGCGACCAATTTTTTTGCCACTGCGCCATTTGGTATGACCCCAACCGAAATGAATGCATGGTATTACTATGGTGGTGGTATGGCTTTGCTTAATAAGGTCTATAGTCGGCATAATATTGTTGCTTTTCCTGCCGGTAATACACATATTCAAATGGGCGGGTGGTTTAGAAAGGAAATTAGTAATTATTCAGTGTATCGCAGTAACAGTTCAGATTGTGCCTATAATTCGTCAGTTCAAGGCACAAAATGTGAGTTTACACGTGTAAATGATCATTTTGTAATACCGAAATGGCGGATTTTAGAGGGCAAGCTGAATAGTTACAGAAATTAAATCCTTGTATGATCTAAAGGGTTTAAAGATGTGCATTCCAGGTCATGCGGGTGAAGTGGTTGAGAGAGTTGGGATGAAAATCCGGTTAGTATTCCGCCAAGTGAGTTGTATGCGGCATTAGAACGCGGTACGATTGATGCGGTGGAATGGGCTGGGCCAGCCAATGACGAGAAAATGGGCTTCCAAAACATTGCACCTTATTATTGCACGGGTTGGCATGAACCCGGTGCGGAATTGCACGTATTTGTTAATAAGAAAAAATTTGATGCTTTGCCGGAAGATGTGAAAACAATCATTGCGATTCCGGCAAAATAAGTTTCGTTTGATATGCCGTCAGAGTTTTTCTTTCGGAATGCGATGGTAAGGGCGCAAATGAAGAATCAGCGTAATATCAATATTCGTACATTTCCCCCCTGATGTATTGGTCGCATTCAAAAAAGCCAATAGTGAACTGTTGGTACAGGTTGCCGATAGATCATCGCTGGCGAAGCAAGTAATTGACATTCAGGAAGAATTTCTTGGAATTGTAAAAGAATGGTCGACGATTACTGATAAGGATTGTTTACAATTACGTTAGCTTGCCTCGTTTCTCCGGATTGAATTGCCTGGCAATGTGTTCAGATGTATCTCTCCGTTTCTTCTGGAAATGGTAAGATACTTTTTTTCTCAGCATTCAAAAAAGTAAAAGGATTGATATCACCATGTTTTCCCAGAAGCAAACGATTGCAAATGTTGACCCTGATTTGTGGCAGGCGATCAAAGGCGAAATGCAGCGCCAAGAGGATCATATTGAATTAATCGCGTCAGAGAATTATGCCAGTCCGGCGGTATTGCAAGCACAAGGATCGGTTTTAACGAATAAGTATGCCGAGGGTTATCCTAGGAAACGCTATTATGGCGGTTGTAAGTATGTCGATATCGTTGAACAGCTTGCAATCGATCGGTTAAAATCGCTGTTCAAGGCAGAATATGTCAATGTTCAGCCGCATTCAGGTTCGCAAGCCAACGCAGCGGTTTATTTGTCCGCTTTAAAGCCGGGTGATACGCTGCTTGGCATGTCTCTGGCGCATGGCGGTCATTTGACGCATGGCTCATCGGTTAATCTAAGTGGAAAAATATTTCATTCAGTTTCCTACGGACTCCATCCTGAGACTGAAGAACTCGATTATGATGAGGTCGCGCGGTTAGCAACTGAGCACAAGCCCAAAATGATTGTTGCCGGTGCTTCTTCATATGCGCGGGTAATTGACTGGAAGCGTTTTCGCAAGATTGCAGATTCAGTGGGCGCTTATTTGTTTGTTGACATGGCGCATTATGCTGGACTGGTGGCGGCAGGTTTTTATCCAAACCCGGTCGGTATTGCTGATTTTGTTACCAGCACAACCCATAAAACGTTACGTGGGCCACGCGGTGGCATTATTATGGCTAAACCGGAATACGAAAAAGCACTTAATTCTGCAATTTTTCCACAAACACAAGGTGGACCTTTGATGCATGTAATCGCTGCGAAGGCGGTTGCTTTCAAAGAAGCTGCCAGCAAAGAATTCAGAAACTATCAGGAGCAGGTCATTGAAAATGCCCGGGTGATGGCAAAAGTGCTGAAAAAAAGGGGGCTGCGAATTGTGTCCGGCCATACAGACTGTCATATGTTTTTAGTTGATCTTCGCGCGATGAATCTTACCGGTAAGCAGGCCGAGGAATCATTGGAGTTAGCGCATATTACGGTTAACAAGAACGCCATTCCTAATGATCCGCAAAAACCATTTGTTACCAGTGGTATACGTATTGGCTCCCCAGCAATAACGACACGGGGATTCAAGGAGATAGAGTCAGAGAATTTAGCTGATTTGATAGCAGATGTTCTGGAATCGCCAACGGATTCTGCGGTATTGTCGCGCGTAGCGGAAGAAACAAAGTCGCTATGCGCGAAATTTCCTGTTTATGGTGACTGACTTGGTGTCTTTACACGTTTTGTTGCATAAAGCATTATGAAATGCCCCTTTTGTAATGTTGACGATACA
>JAOULU010000036.1 GCA_029881855.1 Nitrosomonas sp.
TTGGAGACTGTGACACATGCTTTTCTATCTGACCGCGCACGTAACCGCTATAACGCTCAGACAGGAAGACTGGAGGTATCCAAAATTTTTGATTGGTATGGCAAAGATTTTGAGCGAGGATGGGGCGGCTGGCGCTCATTGAACCAATTCTTTGCACACTATGCAGACAGTCTCACAGACAACCCTCAAGCAAAACAAACAGTGGCTGCTAGCGGTGCCAGAATAAAGTATCTCGATTATGACTGGAAACTAAACGACAAAAAATAAGTATGCTAATGATAACAACTCATAAAAGATTACTGTTATTTAGCCTAACATGCTTAGCCATTGGGTTTGGTTGGTTTGCAAGTGCCGATGCCAATGCCGCTTCACAACGCTTGGTGCTAACCGGTTCTAGTACTGTAGCCCCATTGGTCGGTGAAATTGTCCGCAAATACGAATCAATGCATCCTGGGGTACGCATTGATGTACAAACTGGGGGATCCTCACGCGGCATTAATGACACGCGTAACGGCATTGCAGATATCGGCATGGTGTCACGTGCGTTGAAACCCAATGAAAAAGATTTGCATGCCTATACGATTGCGCTGGATGGCGTTAGTGTTATTTTGCATGCTAGCAATCCAGTAAGCGTACTCAGCAAGCAACAAATCGCAGATATTTATACCGGTAAAATTACTAACTGGAAATCTGTAGGTGGCGCTGATGCTCGTATTACGGTGGTTAATAAAGCTGAAGGACGCTCAACACTGGAATTATTTTTGCAATATTTTCAATTAAAAAACAGTCAAATCAAGCCACACATCATTATTGGCGACAACCCACAAGGCATCAAAACAATCACGGGCAACCCACATGCTGTTGGTTATGTGTCTATTGGTGCGGCAGAATATGAAGCTAAGCGAGGCGCGCCCATCCGTCTATTAGCATTAGATGGTGTCGATGCTTCGGTTGCCCACGTGCATAGTGGCGCTTTCCCATTATCGCGCCCATTGAATCTAATCACATCTCATGTGCCACAGGGGTTGGCTCAGCATTTCATAACATTTGCTCGCTCACAACAAACCCATGAATTAGTCGAGGCGCAATATTTTGTTCCAATCAGTGCAGAATGACGCGCTAACATGCTGGGTTTTGCGCGCAGGTGCCGTTATTTCAGCGCTAGTCATGTTGCTTATTCTGGCTTTTTTGCTCATTGAATCATGGCCCGTCCTAGATCAGATAACACCCGCACGGTTTTTTACTGATACCTCATGGCACCCAATAGAAGGCACTTATAATTTAACACCCATGTTATCCGGCACCCTACTAGCCAGCATGGGTGCGCTACTATTAGCAATACCACTCGGTATTACTTCCGCATTATTCATTGTTTTTTACGCCCCGACCCATTTAGCGCTGCCCTACAAACGTATGATTGAATTACTGGCTGGCATTCCTTCAGTGGTTTTTGGTTTCTGGGGATTAACCACGCTGGTACCGCTCATCAACCAACTCCACCCACCAGGCGCTAGTCTGTTGGCAGCGATCTTAGTATTAACACTAATGATTTTGCCGACCATCACATTGACAACCTACTCAGCCCTAAAAGCTGTGCCTAGCGAGTTTCTGCACAATGCGGCGGCATTAGGATTATCCCGCTGGGGAATGATTCATGGCATCGCATTTCCAGCCGCACGTAGTGGCATCGTAGCGGGCGTTATTCTGGCGGCTGGTCGTGCCATTGGTGAAACCATGGCTGTTCTAATGGTAGCCGGTAATGTCGTACAACACCCAGAAGGTTTATTTGATCCTATTCGCACCCTGGCAGCAAATATTGCGCTGGAAATGGCATATGCCATGGGTGACCATCGCGCGGTATTATTTGTATCGGGCTTACTCCTCATGTTGCTGGTTATGGTGCTCTCGGCAATGGCAAGCAAAATAGGGAAGAATCAATATGCTTGAAGTCACCACAATAAATAAATGGCCCCACTATCGTGACAGGTTTGTACAGTTAGTCATCTATCTTCTTGTGTTTCTGGTCAGCGCCGTTTTTGCCTGGATACTGTTTGATCTTGCACGTGGTGGCTTAACACATCTATCTTGGGAATTTCTCATCGAATCCCCACGTGATGCCGGACGTGCCGGAGGCATTGGTTCCGTGCTTGTGTCTACCTTGCTAATTCTATTGGTCGCTTTAACTGCCGCCCTACCATTAGCCTGGACAACAGCAGCACTGTTGGCAGAATATGTACCAACAACCAGTCAATTTGGCGTGACCGTGCGTTTTAGTCTGCAAGTGTTGGCTGGTGTGCCTTCTATTGTGTTTGGATTATTTGGCAATGCTTTTTTCAGTGTTTATCTGGGGTTAGGGTTCTCTATTTTATCCGGCGGACTGACACTAGCATGCATGCTGTTACCAATTTTAGTCAGCACTGCGGAAGCAGGTTTGCGTGCGGTACCGCAGTCTTACCGCTTATCAGCAGCCGCACTGGGTATGTCACGCACAGCAACGCTATTTCATTTGTTGTTGCCCGTTGCAGCACCCACACTTGCAGCAGGACTGCTGTTAGGAATTGGGCGTGCTATAGCAGAAACAGCAGCCTTGCTATTTACTAGTGGCTATGTGGACCGAATGCCTGGCTCACTCCTGGATTCTGGTCGCGCTCTGGCATTGCATATTTTTGATTTATCCATGAATGTACCCGGCGGAGATACGCCAGCCTACGCTTCTGCGTTAGTGCTGGTTGTTTTATTATTATGCATTAACATGCTCGCCATGAAGTTGGCTTATGGCCTGCAACGTAGAAAGATCATGACCACATGAACCAAACTGATAACAATAGAGAAAACCCGTTCACATTAGGGCCGCTACAAATGGGGCCCGCATGTTGTGACCCACAGCCAGTAATCCAAGTTGAGAACTTGTCCCTTCAGTATGATGGCAAAACAGCGCTAGATAATGTCACGCTAGATATCTATCGTGGTTGTATAACCGCACTAATTGGCCCCTCCGGTTGTGGCAAAACCAGTTTCTTGTCAGCAATTAACCGGCTAACCGATTTGATCCCTGAGTGCAAAGTACAAGGGTGTATTCGTGTTGATGGTAGGAATATTTATGAACCTACACACAATGTGCAAGCGCTACGACGACAGATCGGTATGGTATTCCAGAAACCCACGCCGTTTCCATTGTCCATCCGGCGCAACATTACTTTGCCCCTACGAGAACATGGCATTACACAACGCACGCAAGTAGAAACGATTACTGAGCAAGTATTGAGCGATGTGGGCTTGTGGGATGAAGTGTGTGATCGCCTAGATACTGCGGCACTCAGTTTGTCGGGTGGACAGCAACAACGACTTTGCATTGCACGTGCATTAGCATTGAACCCACAAATTCTACTCATGGATGAACCCTGCAGCGCACTCGATCCCATTGCATCCGGTGTGGTGGAAGATTTGATTTGTCGTTTACGTGGCCGCTACACGATTGTTATTGTCACGCATAATCTGGCACAGGCAAGACGTATTGCCAATTATGCGGCATTTTTCTGGGTCAAGGAACGTGCCGGACAATTGGTTGAATTTGGCCGATGCCAACATATTTTTGAATCACCCACCCATGAGTTAACCGCCGCCTATGTGAATGGTGCCAGGGGATAATCACCATAAAGAGCAACCAACTGTATCAATTGATTGACAACTAGTACACTGCTCAGAATAACCTGAAGTTTCTGGCAAACTACAAGTGTAATCTAAGAGGATGTTATGCCCAGTAAAGTCTATTACAACAGCGCCTGCCCAGTTTGCAATGCGGGCATTAAAGATCAACGCCAACGCATGGAAGCCTGTGGCAATAAAGACGTCGAATGGGTAGATGTACATAACCATCCAGATGCCGTATCAGAGGTGGATAGCTCGCTTGAACAAGTGCGGGAGCGTTTGTATGTTAAAGATGAAACAGGCAAGTTAAATATTGGCATGGATGCATTTGTTTATCTTTGGCAACAAACACCCAGCCAGAAATGGTTAGCAACGTTATTCCAATGGCCCCTTATCAGACCACTTTCACGTCTTGCTTATAATGGTTTTGCGCGACTACTTTATGCCTGTAATCGTGCCTTGAAACACTGGTGATTAGATATCACAGTTTCAAACCATTCTCCATGACAAGCTTTCCCCCGCCCGAAATGGAATCAGCTTTTCTCCGGAAAATGCAAGCTGATCAGGCACTGTCCAAGATTCCTTGGTTAACGTAATTTTTTCTTGGTTACGGGGTAATTGATAGAAATCTGCACCATGAAAACTGGCAAAAGCTTCCAGTTTGTCCAACGCGCCAGCTTGATCAAACGTTTCAGTATATAACTCAATGGCCGCATGTGCCGTAAAAATTCCTGCACAACCACAAGCATTTTCTTTATTAGGCTGCGAATGCGGTGCACTGTCGGTACCCAGAAAAAATTTCGGGTTATTACTGGTTGCAGCTTCCAACAAAGCCAGCCTGTGTTTTTCACGTTTTATGACTGGCAAGCAAAAATGGTGCGGACGGATACCACCTTCAAACAACGCATTACGGTTTAACAACAAATGATGTGCCGTGATACTAGCCGCGATATTTCTCGATGATTCTTGCACAAATGTCACTGCATCACATGTTGTCACATGTTCAAAAACAATACGTAAATTTGGAAAGCGCTGCGTGAGCGGAGATAATACCCGATCGATAAAAATCTTCTCTCTATCGAACACATCCACGTCAGGATCAGTGACCTCGCCATGTACCAACAAGGGTAAATCAATCTGCTGCATCGTCTCGAGTGTGGCGTAACACTTCGTTATATCCGTCACACCAGCGGCAGAATTAGTCGTAGCACCAGAAGGGTACAATTTCACGCCATGCACCATACCACTTTCTTTTGCGCGGATAATCTCGTCTGATGGCGTGTTATCCGTCAGATAAAGTGTCATCAAAGGCGCAAAAGAAGATTGCATCGTGGCGGGCAGCGCAGCAATAATACGCGCCCGATAGGCTAGTGCCATGTCAGTCGTAATAACCGGTGATTTTAAGTTCGGCATGATAATAGCGCGTGCAAATTGGCGTGCGCTATGGCCAAGCACATCACGCATTTGCTCACCATCTCGCAGATGCAGATGCCAATCATCGGGGCGGGTTATGGTTATACGGGTCAAAATATTTTAGGGGTAAGTTAGCATGGGTAAATTATACTCCAGACGTATTTCCTGTCAGATGGATAATCATACGAACAACCGTTCTTTATAAACGATGATCTATTTTTCTGTTTTCATGCTAAGTGCTAGTTTATACAATTGATTTTTATTTTCACGGGTGATTTCTGTTGCCAGCTTAACAGCTTGTTTCAGCGGCAAATCCGCCATTAAGCATTTTAGTGTGTGCTGTGCTTGGTCACTGATTTCAGATTTGTGTTGTATTTCTGCACCCGATAACAATAAGACAAATTCACCCTTCTGCTGGTTACTATCATCTTGTAACCACCTGAGCGCTTCCGCTAAAGAAGCTGTATAAATCGTTTCAAACAATTTAGTTAATTCTCTGGCTATTGTGAGTTGGCGCTGTTCGCCAAATACTGCGATCAAATCAGCCACACAATCTAAGATGCGATGAGGTGCTTCATAAAAGATCAGCGTGCAGTTTTGTGACTTTAAGGCTTCTAATTCGCGTTTACGTAGGCCTGATTTGGTCGGCAAAAAACCATAAAACAGGAAATGCGGGTTGGTTATGCCTGCGGCTGACATCGCGCAAACCGCAGCATTTGCACCTGGCACGGGGATCACTTGATAACCTTGTTCACGCACCCGATCAACCAGAATAGCTCCTGGGTCAGAAATGCCGGGCGTGCCTGCATCTGTTACTAGCGCAACATTTCTTTCTGAGGCTAATAACGTTAGAATTTTCTCTGCGACTACTGCTTCATTATGCTGATGCAAGGTCATCAATTTTGTATTAATCGCATGTGTTTTTAATAGGTGTTTAGAAGTTTGCACATGTTCTGCTGCAATCACATCGACTCCGCCCAAAATATCTAACGCACGCAAACTAATATCGTTTAAATTTCCTATTGGTGTAGCAACAACATATAATATACTTTTGGTCAGCATAATTTTCGCTATGCAACGTTTATTCACATATGCTTTAGTAGTAATCGCCATACTATACGGTAGCGCACACGCATTTACCACTTATCCGCATGAATATTTTACGAATGAGCCTGAACCTGTAATTCCAACGGTACGGCATATCGCATTGCTATTACCATTAAAATCACCGTCATTTGGACAAGCCGCCGAAGTGGTGAGAGAAGGCTTCGTAGCCGCCACGATGCGTGAACGACAATTACCACTGCCTATCCGAATTTATTCCACCACTGATGACCCATTAGATATACTCATCGCCTATCATCAAGCATTGGATGCAGGCGCAGTATTAATTGTTGGGCCGCTCACACGTGATGGCGTATCAGCTTTGGCATCAAGCGGTGTAATTGACGTACCCATAATCACCCTGAATGCCGCAGATAATGAAACGGGTTTTCCACCCAATCTTTATTTGTTTGGCTTGCAAATGGAAAACGAAGCTAGTCAGATAGCAGAATTTGCTATGACGGAGAATAAACGCCATGCAATTATCATCAATGATGGCGGCTCATTATCTATACGTTTGCAAACAGCATTCACTCAGCGTTGGCTGGCAGAATATGGCCACACAGCCGAATCGCTACAATATGTAGAAAATCCAGACATTCTCGCTCAATTTCGTGAATATACTGAGGGCGAGAACAATGTAATTTTTCTTGCTCTGGACGCAGCTAAATCACGCTTTGTACGCTCCTATCTTAGCCCAGATACACCAGTATTTGCGACATCACAAATTTTTATCGACAATGATGATTCACTATTTAACCATGATTTAAATGGCATCCGGTTCATGGATATGCCGTGGATAATCCAGCTTGACCACCCTGCTGTCATGGCCTACCGCCATACCGTTAAAGCCCGAAGTACCGATATGGAAAGACTCTATGCGCTGGGGATTGATGCTTTCCGTTTAATGGCACTCACACTGCAAGTGCAAGCGCCTCATGAAATTTCATTTGATGGCGTGACAGGACATGTGCGTTTCATACATCCCAATCATTTCATACGTGAACCAATCGCCGCAAAGTTTGAAAATGGTCGTGTACTTTTGCAAAAACCGCGAAAAGAACGCAAGTATTAATGAAAGGCAGCAATGCGGAACAAGCTGCTGCATTATTTCTACAAGACAACCACCTGGTTTTAGTCACACAAAACTACCGCTGCCGATTTGGTGAAATTGATTTAATCATGCGAGACGGTGCAACCCTGGTATTCGTTGAAGTCAGAATGCGCACCAATGAAAAATTCGGTGGTGCAGCAGCCAGTATTACCCCCACCAAACAAAAGAAACTACTCAGTACCGCACGCCATTATTTATCCACATTAAATGAAGAACCCACCTGTCGTTTTGACGCAGTTTTATTTTCAGGTGCTGATGGCCAGAAAATAGAATGGATTAAGCATGCGTTTGAAGCGTAACAAAATGAATAACTCGTGCAATGATCACATCAGTTTATGGCACTCCGAAAATAATGTACAACAGCGCTAGAAACAATCCCACAAGTATCATGCCAGTCTTGCCCCAAAAATCCCGTACACGAGCATAATCAGTAACGTATGCATCAATCTCTGTGTCCCCGGTTTTTTTTGTGGCACTCTCCACTTCAATCTCATCTTGAATACGTTCGACGCGAGAATCTTCGATATATTCAGATAGTCCGGGAACAAAGAAATTAACCGCAAATAAGATAACAGCATACCAAAACACAACAGCGCAAACAGCTGCTAGCAGGATTGCGGCAATGGATTCCACGCCAATCGAGAGAAACACCGCAGTCAAAACTACAAAAACAACAATTGCAGTGAGCGTCACAATTCGCCAAATTAATTTGAGTTTTCGTTTATCGATTGACATCTATGATCATCATCCTATGTTTAATGATCAATTAGAGGCAAGGAATTCTGCAATGGCCATGCAGTTTTATGCAATGTGAGGATTGTATCTTCAGAATTTCCTTTCGCAGTCTTGGCATTAAAGAATTTTAGTGTTAATTAGATATTGCGTCCCTAGAATTCCTACTGCAATTAATTTCTATTCATTTCTTGAAGAAAAACACAAGTATTAATGCTACAAAAAATGCTATTAGGTAATAGACTATTAAATTAACTAATAAAACTGGGTTAAATATGTAATCAATATAGTACTCGAATTCTGAACATTCCCACACCGCATCAAGTAAACCAGCACAATTCTTTCCGTCATAACCACCTTTCGCCCATACAAACACAATAAAGGTGTGAATGCACAAGGGCAATATTAAGGCCGCAATCCAAGTTATTAACTGAATTTTCTTATATGTCATATTGAAACATAATATATCACTCAACATTTAAGCATTGTGTCCCCAGATTTACTCTCGAACACGCTTGTTATGCATTTTATTGCTCGAAACCTAGCCGTTCCATATTTGTATCATAAATTTCGACCACTTGAGGACATTGAGCCATGAATGATTCCAAGGTATGCCCAAGGCGGGCTGCTTCAGTAGATAGAAAGCGAACAATAAATTCATCTCCGCCGGGCATTTTAATTGTTTTCTGAAAATTCACCATTTGGGAAAATACACCACACATTCCAGCTGCTTTAGCTACAACCATCATATCTATTACCACTTTCATATCATTTTCAGTATTTTCGTCCGCTATTGCTGGAAATGAGGCCACGAGGAATATAGCTATAATTATTTTTTTCATTCTCTTACCCTTATTATTTTTAATACATAACGACTAAATAATGGGCAGCTAAAAGGGACGCTGTTTTTTTGCGACAGCAAAAACCGTGAGCTTTTAGCCATCGCCTTGATCTTTTGTTATATTAATTTTTATTTAACCCAAATACCCTAGTACCAAGTTTTTGTTTATAAAAATTTTCTACTGAAATCACATCTTTATTTGACATGTTGCTTGGTAACGACTGCAAAATAGTAAATTGAAAGTTCTTACAATAACAAGCATCCTTAGAACATAATGCTTTTAATAATTCATTACCTCCATGCCCGCTTTTTGCGTATTCACCCCATCGTTGCCAGATACCATCTTTACCGTAAGCTGAACCTATATATTGATTACCAGTAGTTTTATCTAAGATTAAATAAATACCGTTAATAGATGAAAGCTGTAAATACCACTCACGATTTGCACGAATATTTTCACTGAGCTTTTTTAATTCCGTATAATCTAGCGTGAAGTTTAATAGCCCAGGAAATTCACCTAAATACCCTTTTGGAAGAAGCTCAATAATATTTTTAGGATTATCATTCACCCATTGATGCCAAGTGATAGCACTCTTTCCCCAATCAATAACTAAGCGGTCTTTAAAATCATCAAAACCATCAACTTCATTTAACTCATATTTAAAGCCATAATCTGTTTCTGTAGAGCCATCGACTTTGAACATACCAATAAAAACAGCTTTAGATTGCTCAATACCTACAAATGAAGCGATATAATCACACTCTTTAAAAACGTCATTTTTTTGTTTTGTTTGATATTTTAAAAGCTCACTACGATCCTTGATTAACTCTCGATATTCTTCTCTTCTATCTTTGTGTCGAACATACTTTACTTTGTTCTTTTCTAAAATATCAGTTTTAAGAGATAGCATATCCTTGAAGGTAAGCACCAAATTCTCCAGATTAATATAACGTGTTAGCTAAAAGGCCGTGCGACTAGCGCGATCCCGTGCAAAGCACAAACTTGAGCACCTTGTTATTTGCGATTTTACCTATACTCATACATTAGCTCCTCTTCAGCCTCGCGATATTTCCCTTCTGAGTCAATAACGAAACCTTCTGCAAACATATAACCGAAACCAAAAAATCATCGAATGCGTTTCAGTTCAGGCCCCACATTAAGCCTTAAATCA
>JAOULU010000298.1 GCA_029881855.1 Nitrosomonas sp.
TCCACGAATGGCAGGTGGATTAAATGCCACAGCTAATCCATCTGTTTGCCGCGAACCAATCTCAACTAAGCTCTGAACCATATCATCAGCAGTGATCGTGCGCTCTGACCAGTCCGTCATACGGATAAATACAGTCGCCACATTTGTCTTGTTACCCCCACCGATAAAATCCAAACCATTCACCGCAAATTGGAATGCAATAGCTGGATTCTTTTCCACTTCTGCACGAATAGTATCTGTTGTTTGCGTGGTGCGGGATAATGTAGCGCCATCTGGCAAGACAACTGATGTGATGATATAGCCTTGGTCCTCTGGCGGTACAAGACTACTGGGGATAATTTTCACCAGAAACAGTACACCACCAATAAACGCAACAAAAATTAATGTACTGATCATTTTATGTGCAATGGCTGAACTCACCATGCTGACATAAAAATTACGCACACCATCGAACCCTGCATTAAAGCGCCGGAAGAAACTGGCATTGTTATGGTCTGCGTTAAGCAACATTGCACACAAAGTGGGTGTAAGTGTCAAAGCAACCACCCCTGAAATCACGCCCGCTACAGCAACCGTAACAGCAAATTGGCGGTATAGCTCTCCTGCAATACCCCCCAAGAATGCTACTGGCACAAATACAGCAACCAATACCAGTGTCATCGCTACAATTGCACTGGAGACCTGTTGCATCGCCTTGATAGCAGCATTAATTGGCGACAATTTTTCTTGCTTCATTAATCGCTCAATATTCTCCAGCACCACTATCGCGTCATCGACCACAATCCCAATTGATAACACCATGGCAAAAAGTGTCATGGTGTTAATCGAGTAACCCAGTATCCATAAACCTGCGAAAGTACCAATTAAAGATATGGGAACAGCGATAATCGGGATTAACGTGGCTCGCCAGCTCTGCAAGAACACATAAACAACCAATACAACCAGAATCATCGCTTCAGCTAATGTCTTAACAACTTCCCAGATAGACGCCTTAACAAAGTCACTGGTGTCATAGGGCAAAACATACCGGACACCTTCAGGAAATTCATGCTGTAATTCAGCCATTTTAGCTTTAATGGCTGCAGCCGTATCCAATGCGTTGGAACCTGTTTGCAGATAAATACCAATGCCAACCCCGGGATTGCCATTCAAGATATTAAGAATATCGTAGCTCTGCGCGCCCAATTCAATACGTGCCACGTCTTTTAAGTACAACACGCCACGCGGCCCATCCGCACGCAAAATGATATTGCCGAACTCCTCAGGTTCTAACAAACGCCCTTTAGCCGTAACGGTATAGACCAATTGTTGATCTACTAACGCCGGCTCTTGACCAATTTTTCCAGCAGCATACTGGGTATTTTGTTCGCGAATAGCATCGGCTATATCACTCGTCGTAATACCTAGCTGCGCCATACGATCAGGTCGCAACCAAATACGCATGGCATAATCTTGCGCACCAAAAATTCTTGCCTCTCCGACCCCAATTGTCCGTTTTAAATCATCCAGGAAATTGTTGGTAATATAATTACTTAAGAAAAGTGGTGTATGCGCTTTGTCTTCAGAAGTCACAGCAAAGACAAGCAGCAAATCATTGGCGCGCTTTTGCACCACGACCCCTGTACGCCTGACTTCATCAGGCAAACGTGGTAAGGCAATATTGATCCGGTTACTGACATTGAAAGTGGCCATATCAATATCGGTACCAATTTCAAACGTTACGGTGATGGTTAGCTGACCACTTGAATCTGCTGTAGAACTAAAATAAAGTAAGCCATCAACACCGCTAAGATGCTCTTCAATGGGTGCTGCAACAGTTTTAATAAGCGTTTCTGCACTAGCGCCCGGGAAAGTTGCCGTGACTCGAATGGTGGGTGGCGTAATAGGAGGATATTGCGCAATAGGCAGTTGTATGGCTGCCGCCAAACCAGCTAATACAATAATAATAGATAAAACCGACGCAAAAATGGGCCGGGTAATAAAGAATCTGGTCATGTGTCGGCTTTTATCGCTTGCTGTTTAGATTTTATGATACTAAAAAATAGCTTACCCATTATCAGCCAATTGAGGCTCAACAACTTTCCCCGGACTCAATTTGATTATATTATCAATAATGACCTTATCACCCGCATTGAGTCCATCTAGTACCACCCAGTCTTTACCAACCCAATCTCCCACTATGATTGGTCGTGCTTCTACGACATTATTACCATTTACCACATAAACATAGCGCCCTAAATCCGATGTCATAACCGCTACCTGCGGCACTTTATAAACTTGATTTGTTTCACCCGCTATCACTCTGACACGAACAAACTGACCTGGCAAAATTTTCTGATCGATATTCTCAAAGGTTGCACGAAGCTGCTGTGTACCCAAGAATGGATCAATCGTACTAGCGGAAAAATTGATATGACCTTTTTGCTGATATTCTGTGCCATCGGGCAAGATAACAATAACTTCCTGTACATTTTGTTCA
>JAOULU010000299.1 GCA_029881855.1 Nitrosomonas sp.
AAAGTTTTACTAGGGATAGGACAAACGCTCAATGGTCGCCTGCTATTATTAGATAGCCTGACAATGCAATGGCGTTCGATTACGCTGGGAAAAGATCCTGGGTGTAGAATTTGCAACTCCCAGCACCCATAATGACTTAGATCAAACTATATTACTCAATGTTTATAGCATTCGAGGTAACAAAACATTACGCTGTAAGTGCCAATTTTTGACCAGTTCACACCGGAATTCACTTTTAACAAACTGATGCCAGCAACCAATCACATAACACATTAGAATATTGGCATGGGCTGCAACACCCAGCTCAATGTGTATTTTATGTTCACTTATCGCAAACCGCATTGCTTGCTTTAACGCCGCTTCAAGACGATCATGCAACTGATTAATTCGTAATTGCAGGCATTCATTCTCATTGAGAATGGCGTCACTAATCAAGATGCGTGTCATACCTGGATTCTTTTGTGCAAAACCTAGCAATAGCAATAAAATATTTTCAGTTTTTTTTATACTGTCATCTTCTTCTTGCATGATCTTATTAATCAAAACAAATAAAGTCTTCTCGATAAACTCTATCAATGCCTCAAACATCAAAGATTTACTTGGAAAATATCGGTAAAGCGCCGATTCTGAGATTTGCGCTCTGGACGCCACAGCTGCAGTTGTGATTTTTATTCTATGTGGTTTTTCTAGCAAACTTGCCAATGCCTGCAATATCTGATGTTTTCTTTCATCTGATTTTACCGACATGAATACCTCTGTTTCTATTTAAATACTGAAAGAACAAAGAAAATAGATTAAACCAACAAACAGTTAAGAAAACCACTACTTTCTATGTATCAGACTTTTCGCAACAAGAAAATTCCCCATGCTAAATGCCCTGCTTTACCGCCTGCAATCCAGTGTTTCAAACCTGCTTTCATACGTGCCACATACTGCGGGTCAATTTTCTTTTCAAGATCCGGCGTATATTTTTCAGTCTCTTCAAGCACGCGTTGATAATGATTAATAAGCTGGTTTGTGTGGTCTTCATAGTCTACTACTTCAAACCCAAGTTGTTCTGCAACAGTACGATAAAAACTGGGCGAGCCTAATGAACTCAAATGAATACGATCCAAAATATGCTGCAGCACGCCTTCTGGACAGTCATCAGCTTGCATCGGGTCTGTAAATACAAAATAACCACCAGGGTTTAAAACCCGGAACGCCTCTGATAAAACCTGCTCTCGATTGTCACTATGTAAGATCGCGTCTTGCGACCATAGAATATCAAAACCCTTTTCTGATTCAGAGGCCGTCGGGAATGGAATTTGCTCAAAACTACCATCTATCACTTCGATATTTTGAGATAATCCTGCAGCATCATTTAATTCCCTTGCACGCTGGTTTTCCACCTCACTAAGATTTAATGCATTAATTTTTGCGTCATATGTCTTTGCAAGATAGCGGGCAGCACCACAATAACCTGAACCAATATCCAGAATATGGCTATTCGTGCCTAGTTTAGGAAGACGCTCAGCCATAGTGACTACCGTTCGGTAGCTTGCAGTACTAATGGGTTCATCAGCCGCAGTATAAAACCCAATATGAATATCTTCACCACCCCATACCTGACTATAAAAGGTGTCAGCATCTTCACTATTATAATAATTACGTGCTGTTTCTACCGCAGATAACGGCATTGCTTCATTAGAATGCATTGTTATTGAGCTTCCGCTGATTCTACATAGGTCTTATGAGCGATATTGACAAAAAAATCTGGCTCGCTATCTCGATATGTTTCTTGGAAATCACCAAATGTTTCAACTCCTTGGAATCCTACTTCACGCATTAAACGTGTTGTATAGTCTTTTCTCAATGGAAACATATTTAAATGATACAAATCACCATCAGAAAACCGATACTCAAAACGCGCCAGTCCTTCATCTACATGTACCGGCTTAACCGCCACATCATCACCACAATAATAAAAGGTGTGATTATTTGAATAGCCATGATCCATTAATGCATCATAATTACGCTGATCAAGTATTAATACACCATCATGACGTAACGCCGCATAAAATTCAGCCAGTGTCTTACGTCGATCATTCTCATCAAAAAGGTGTGTAAATGAATTTCCCAAACAAATAATTGCATCAAATTTCTGATGAACATCACGATTTAACCAACGCCAATCAGCCTGCACAGTTCGCAACACATGACCTCGAGCACGTGCATTTGAGAATGCCCTTGATAACATCTCAGCACTGCCGTCAGCACTAACGACCTCGAACCCTGCCTCTAGTAAACGTACGGAATGAAAACCTGTTCCCGTAGCAACATCAAGAACCTGTTTTGCACCCATTTCTGTTAATTTATCAATAAAAAATGAGCCTTCAGACTCAATTCGTGCATTCCAATCTATTAGCGAATCCCATTTTTGAACAAATGTATGCACATATTCGGCACGATATTGGTCTGTTTCTCGAAC
>JAOULU010000037.1 GCA_029881855.1 Nitrosomonas sp.
CTACGCCATTAATGAAAAAATCACTGTTTGGGTAGGCTATGATTGGGTGCCAACTAGCCGCCCACTTGCGCTCAAACGTCCCTTCAATAACCATCGAATCTGGCAACAATTATCATTGAAAGATAACTACTTTTTTGGTACCGTAATCAGCCGTACCCGTCTTGAGCAACATTTCTTTGATATTCCCGGTAGTACAGATGTTGCACACCGTTACCGGCAAATGTTTAAACTATCAACCCCCATGCCTGCTGTTTCAGAAAAGGTCAGTTTTGTTATTTGGAATGAAATATTCGTTAATCTGAATACCACGGATGTAGGTATTAAAAGCGGTTTGAGTCAGAACTGGGCATTTGCGGGCATAGGTTACCGTTTAAGTAAGCAAAAAACCGTGGAAATTGGTTATATAAACCAATACATTAATCGGCCACAAAACCCGCGCCCCGATCAGATGCATCATGTCTTGGCAGTGACTATGTTGATGAATTTTTGATTAGAAATATCGCAATGATGTTGTCAGGTTGCGCAGCATTTTAAAAATGCCAGCGCCCGCCCACATAAATTCCACGTGGAATACGTGTTGCAATAGATGGGATAAAGTCTGATTGGGATTCCCTGTGATTTTGGGTAAATAAGTTTTGCCCGACGAGGAAGAACTCAACATCTTGTACCGGTTTCCAAGCCATTTTAGCGTCCATTGTCACATAGTCTTGGATGCCGTAAAACGGTAGGCTACTCACATAGCGAAGCCACAAATTGAATTCCAATCTGTCCGATAAATCATAGTTTGAACGTAAGGATACTTGGTGGTGTGGATTGGCTTTATTTGCACCGCCGGTTGTAGAGTCTATTTGGTCAGATAAGCTGCTGGCGTCTACATTAACTTCCTGATAACTGTAGTTGCCTTGCAAGCGCCATCTCTCAATTACCCGCCAGTCAACGGATACTTCACCACCATAAGCATGTGCCGAAGCTTGGTTATTAAAAAATATGGGCAGTATTTGATGTGGAATAGGCCCGGGGCCAGCTTGTATTGTCCCGAATGAGAAATCACGCAGATGACTATAATCATTAAAGAAACCTGCAATATCAATTGATACCGATGACGTAAATTGATGGCGGTAACCTAGCTCATAGGCGATTAATTTCTCAGAACCATAATTATGTGTTCCCTGTACAGCCATCAGAATGGGTGGTGGGGTCGAGAACCCTGACAGAGTTGGCGCTACCCTAGAGTTAATTGTCACATCATCTTCGCCGCGTGAGGGTGTACGTACTGCACGGGCCACGGACATCCACACAGAGTTTTGTTTGTCAGGCGTCCACATTAGTCGGGCGTCAGGTTGTATTTCAAAACCGGTAAAATCATTATGACCGAGTCTCACGCCTAGTGTTAGTCGTAGATGGTCAGGCAATAATGTTATTTCATCTCGTACAAATGCACTAATAAAATGGTTGCCCCTCTGGCTAGGGGTAAAACGCGTTAACGCTGTATTAGAAACCTTATTATTGTAGAAACGAAAATTGCCTCCCCAAATAACATCGTGTTGAGCAAAGAGCGGCAATCGGTGTCGGAAGTCAACATCGAAACTTTCAGCATATCTTGTGCTGGGCGCTAATTGGCTGTGAATGCGGTCATAATAAATTTGTAGCATGGTTGAAGACTGTGCAGAATGGTGCCGGTCCCAGCGAAAACGAATATTCCCGCCTTTCTCCTTGCTGTTTACAGTATCAAGGCGTGTGAAGGGCGGTGTTAATGTTGGGTGATGCAAACTGTCGCCGATGCTATTAATAAACATATCACCTTGCAGTGTAAATTCATCAATGCCACGTGTATGATCCAGGCGAAAACCTGCTCGGGCGGAATGCCAGGTGTCATGCGCATTAGCGCCTGCTAATGTGGTGGTGTTATCGCGTGAAAATCCCTTAGCATAAATACGAAATGGCGTGTCTTCATTCAGTTTCCCGCCATAACGTGCGCCAACAAAACCACGCTCAAAGCTGCCGCCACCGGCTGTTAACATTGTGCCTTGTGTGTCTGCTGCTTTCTTGGTAATGATATTAATCACACCGTTCATGGCGTTAACGCCCCATACCGTGGCACCAGGGCCTCTAATGACTTCTATACGTTCGATATCTTCAATAAAGGTATCTTGCTGGCTCCATATTACGCCAGAAAATAACGGGGTATAAACACTGCGTCCGTCCATTAACACCTGTAATTTATTAGCAAAACGCCCATTGAAACCACGCACGCTGATCGACCATTTGTCCGTTCCCACGCGCGCGACTTGTACGCCAGGGGCCATACGTAAGGCTTCAGGAATGCTGGTTGCGCCTGATCGACGAATATCTTCTTGTGTAATAACAAAAACAGCAGAAGGTACTTCGGTAAGTCTTTGTGGATGTTTGGATGCGGTGATGACTTCGATATTCATCAACTCTTCAAGATTCAATTCAAAAATCTGGTTTTCAGTATCTACAGAATATACGGTTCGATTTGCTGCAACCACATTAATTTGGAGGAGAGCAAAGACGCAGTGTATTAGAAATTTAAAGTGAATCCTATGCAGCATGTTCTATCTTATTATGTGAAGAATCTATCTTCGAATAGTATCCAAAATAATAGAAATTCAGTTATAGAAAATACAACTAGAAGGTACTTTGAGATTAGATCATAAATTTACGCGCAATCCAATTGAGTTGTGCGTGGATAGGATTTTCTTATAGGAGGGTTACATGGAAATTATTACTATGTTTGCCACAATGTGGGCTCGTTCATAAGTGCCACTTGTTCGCGCAACTCAAGAATATGGTCTTGCCAGTAGCGCTGGGTATTAAACCACGGAAACGCTTGTTGGAAGGCGGGGTCATCCCAGCGTTGTGCTAGCCATGCAGCGTAGTGGATCAGGCGAAGGGTGCGTAGTGCTTCAATCAGATGCAGTTCACGTTCATCAAATTCACAAAAAACTTCGTATCCAGTCAATACATCGGTTAATTGCTGCATCATATCGGTACGCTCTCCTGAGAGCAGCATCCACAAATCTTGTATAGCTGGCCCCATGCGGCTGTCATCAAAGTCAACAAAATGCGGCCCTGCGTCTGTCCACAATACGTTACCTACGTGGCAATCACCATGTAGGCGCAGTGTGCGCACGTCACCTGCACGTGTGAAGCATTGGCGCACACCTTCAAGTGCTTGATCCGCTATGCTGCGATAGGCTGCATCAAGTTCAGGCGGGATAAAAGCATGTGCCAGTAAATAGTCACGCGACTTAATACCGAAACTGTCAATATCCAATGTAGGGCGCTCGTTATATGACTTAAGCGTGCCGATAGCATGAATGCGACCAAGGAAGCGTCCCATCCATTCTAGTGTGTGACGGTCCTCCAGTTCAGGCGCGCGCCCCCCATGTTTTGGAAAAACAGCGAAGCGAAAGCCCTCAAAACTGTGTAGTGTTGTTTCATCCAGTAACATTGCTGGCACGACAGGAATTTCCTGTTCAACCAACTCTTGCACGAAGCTATGTTCTTCGAGTATCGCAGTATCTGTCCAACGTCCAGGGCGATAGAACTTCGCTACTAGTGGTGCGCTTTCTTCTATGCCTATCTGATAAACGCGGTTTTCATAACTGTTGAGCGCTAGCAAATGACCGTCGCATACATAACCGATGTTTTCTAGCGCATTCAAAACACTGTCTGGAGAGAGTGTAGAGAAATTTTGGGGAGGTAATTTAGTTGTTTTTGCCACTGTAAATTGTTAAAAACAAAGCGTTATTGGTTTTTATAAATATGGGGCCGTCATGCTACCAGCTTTTTGCTAAGCAGCGCGTTGTTTTAATCATTTGCCATTATATTTTATTGGTGATTTATCGGTTGGAACGTTTTAGTCCCAGGGTGGTGTGCCTTTCCCCATACTAATAAGGCTTCAATGACAGGCCTGAGATCTTCACCCTTTTGTGTTAGAAAATATTCATAGCGCGTTGGATTCTGTTGATAAGCTTGTTGAGTAATGATGCCGGCGGTTTTTAGTTTTTTTAGTCTATCAGCAAGGATATTTGTGGCGATCTTTTCAGGCGATAATAAAAACGCTTGATAACGTTTTTTGCCCAATAATAGATCACGAATAATCAGTAAGGTCCATTTATCACCCAAATTGTCCAGTGCGCAAGCAATGGGGCAATGTGACCGATCAAAAGTAAGTTTGTCGCGTGTATCTAGATCATCCGTCATTAGTCAGTTTTTATAGGTAAAAAGTTATGGGCAATCTATCCTATTAACTTGCATAAAACAAGTCAATAGGATAAGGTAAGTCAAAGTCACTTGCATTATGCAAGAGGCTAATAGCTATATCTAAATAATAAAGGAATTTCAGATGCTAAAGCTCTATCAGTTTGAACGTACATGGGGAAATCCCAACCTGAGTCATTTCTGTTGTAAAACAGAAACTTATTTGCGTATGGCGGATATTGAATATGAAGTTAAATCATCACTTCCCATGCGTGCACCAAAGGGTAAGCTACCTTATATTGAAGATAATAATGAAGTTTTAGGGGATTCGCGTTTTATCGAGCTACATTTAAAAAAGAAATATAAAGACTTAGATCAAGGGCTCAGTGAGAATGAATTGGCTTTGTCTTTAGTCATACAGCGACTTCTTGAAGAACATTTATTTTGGGCCACGATGTATTCACGTTGGCAATACACTGATGCAAACTGGCAGGTCAACAAACAAGCTATTTTTGGCGTATTGCCGCCGATCATTCGTGATATCGCTGCAGTCTACTTCCGTTGTAAAATCAAGCAACAAATTTATGGGCATGGTACTGGTCGGCACACTGCTGAGGAGGTTTTTACACTTGGTAAGCAAGATATCAATGCGCTATCAATGCTTCTTGGGGACAATAAGTATTTTTTGGGGGAGCACCCAACTGCCGTGGATGCCAGTGCCTTTGGCATTTTGATTAACACCATTGGGTGTCCAATCGAGTCGCCGCTAAAGGAGCATGGTTTATCAAAAGTAAATTTGGTCAATTATATTGATCGGATTAAATATGACTTTTATCAGGACCTATATACTGTTTAGTAATTATCCAAAAGCGCATAATCTCCTGTGTTACCGTTAAGCGCGCTAGCAGCGATTCGTATCATAATACTTCAAACCAGTCCATAAGGTTTCTCACAGAGATATCCCCTTGTTTTCTTTATCATCACGGTGCAGTGATATGTCTTATCACAAGACTAACTTTATAGTGACAGTTTTTTAGAGGACATATATTTCCAATATACACGTGATACATTGCCTCGTTTTTTCGGAGAAAATATGTAAGTATTCAATTTTAATGAAAAAAGTTAAAAGTAATCTTTTAATGTCCGTTTATAAACTGTACTTTTAGATGATTTTCTGAGAGGCTGCCATCCTAAGTATACAAACTTAAATTTAGCGTATTGGTAAAATGCACGCTAAGGCAATTTTATAAGTCTGACGAGAGCAAAAATAATGACACAACGTATCGCATTGGTTACCGGCGCATCGAGCGGTATTGGAAAAGCCACCGCTGAACTTCTTGCCAGAAATGGCTATTACGTTTTTGCTATGGCACGACGTATGGATAGGCTGGAGCAAATCCGTTCAGATAATATTGAACCCGTTTGTCTTGATGTAACTGATGCAAAGGCCATTCAGGCTGCGGTTAATCAAGCTATGCAAACTAAGGGTCGGATTGATGTGCTTGTGAATAATGCAGGTTATGGTCAACTGGGTGCCATTGAATGTGTTTCGATGGAAGCTGCGCATCAACAGTTTGAAGTTAATGTTTTCGGTTATGCACGTTTTATGCAGGAAGTCTTGCCGCATATGCGTGCACAAAAATTTGGATGCATTATTAATGTCACATCAATTCTTGGGAAGATTTCTATTCCGGGTTTTGGTTGGTACGCAGCTTCCAAACATGCTGTTGAGGCGTTGTCAGAAACTTTACGTGGTGAAGTCATAGATTTTGGGATAAATGTTGTTGTTGTCGCTCCAGGGCTGATAAAAACCGAATTTGCTGAAAAGGAATTTGAGCTACTTAAAGAAACAGCACACCCGCCTGCTTATCAGAAACTGCTTACCGCCCTTCCTTGCTTGCTGGCACATGAACCCATGGCACCTGAGCCGGAAATTATCGCAAAAGCAGTGCTTAATGCTGCCACAGCATCATTTCCACCTGTACGTCATGCACTGCCTAATGACTCCAAGATAGCCGTTGTCGCGAGGTGGTTTCTGGGTGAGCGTCTTTTTGATTGGGGTGTTCGGCGCAAAATGAAACTCTGAGGAATTTGTGATACAAACCAAGTTGGTATTGATTTCCTACGCTATGGTACTTAAGCTATAAACCAAGTTTTACTTATAAGGAAATCGAAATGAGTATTGAAAGCATGAATCATTTCACTGTGCTGAGTAGTGATCTGGAGAAAAGTAAAGCTTTTTATATTGACATACTTGGACTTACAGAAGGTTATCGTCCCCCATTTGAATTTCCTGGTGCTTGGCTTTATGCTGGAGATCAGGCAATTTTACATATTATGGCAGACAGGCCGATGCCGCAAAGTGCGCCAGGTGTGATTGACCACATGGCTTTTACTGCGTCTAATTTGCAGCTTGTAGTTGACACATTGAAGCATCATGGGATCGAATATAAGTTACAACGTCTGAAAGGTCTGGGTATATGGCAACTATTTTGTCATGATCCAGACGGTGCAAAGGTGGAGCTTGATTTTGCGGCAAATGAGCCTGAGCCAAATAGTTAGTACACTCAAAACTTAAATTACTTTAAGCAACTTGGATTCTTACCAGCAGCATTGGCTTGTTGTTTTAATCCCAAGGCTTTTGGCATATGTGCTCGTAAGTCATCAATTCGTGTGGCGTGGGAGGGGTGGGTAGACAAGAATTCTGCCGATTGTTTACCCTGGCTGGCTTGTGCCATTTTTTTCCATAGCGTGATACTCTCAGTTGGATTAAAACCAGCTTTTGCCATTAATTCAACCCCAATAATATCCGCTTCACTCTCGTGCAAGCGACTAAACGGCATAATAATGCCGTACTGCGTGCCAACTCCCAGCAAGCTTATGGCAGCTTGGCCCATGGCAGTTTGTGGTGCTGCCACGGCTGTAACCAGCGACAAGCCCATTTGTGTCCCCAGTTTTTGGGACATGCGTTCATTACTATGCTTGGCAAGTACATGCCCAACCTCATGACCGATAACGGTTGCAAGCTGATCTTGATTATCCACTAAGTTAATTAACCCGGTATGCACGCCAATTTTTCTGCCAGGTAGAGCGAAAGCATTCAGTGTGTTGTCATCAAATACGACTACCTCCCATTCGCCACCAACTTCACGTGTGATAGCATCTGAAATGCATTGTACAAACTGAATATTCCTATTATTGCGGCTGATGGTTTTTTCTGTTTTTAAGTTATCAAAAGCTTGTAATCCCATTGCATCCAGCTCACTATCTGGCATAAAAGCCAATTGGCTTCTTCCAGTTGGTGTCGTTGCGCAAGCCGTAAGAAAGATCATCACTAATAATGTAAGTGTTAATCTGATTTTCATGACAGTCAGTTCCTTGGTTATTGATTAAAACAGCATAGAGCATTACTACAATGTCATGACAAAACAACATTCTGGTATATTCTAAACTGTAATTGAATTTTTATGGTGCTGTCTCAAATTTTATTACTGAAATAATTACCAAAAGAGGACATCAAGATGAGTGATCACGTTTATAAAGTTATCGAATTAGTGGGTTCTTCAACCCAAAGCAGTGATGATGCTATTGAACAAGCGATTGCCAAGGCCGGACAGTCGTTGCATCACTTAGACTGGTTTGAAGTGGTTGAAACCCGTGGACATATTGTCGGCAATAAGATTGGCCATTATCAGGTAAAAGTAAAAATTGGTTTTCGGCTTGATTAACTAAGTGCTGTATATTTCACTATGTTGTATGTTAAATAACCGGGTGCCGCATATTTTTCGGCAGGTATTTGTATGCTGAGGTGAAGCGTTCAAAGTAAAATACACCTGTGCTAGCCAGGGGTGCAGGTGTATAGCTATGATAAAATGTGCCCATTACAAACATGTTAAACACGTGGATCATGGGGCCATTCAAAGCCAACCCTTGAATTTCACACTATCCTCTAGGAATTTCAAATGACGCACAATCTATTCGATAGCTTGCAAGAACTTTCAACAATTCCTGGCAATACCGCAAAATACTATTCATTGCCTGCACTTGAGAAAAGTGGTTTGGGTAGAATTTCCCGCCTACCTGTTTCTATTCGCATCATACTAGAATCCGTATTACGCAATTTTGATAACAAAAAAATCACTGAGGATCATGTCAAACAATTAGCAGGTTGGCAGCCTAACGCAACCAGGACAAATGAAATCCCTTTTGTTGTCTCACGTATTGTTCTGCAAGATTTTACCGGTGTTCCGCTGCTGGTTGATTTAGCTGCTATGCGCAGTGCCGCCACAAAACTAGGAAAAGATCCCCAACTTATTGAACCACTAGTACCTGTTGATCTCGTTGTTGATCACTCCATTCAAGTTGATCACTACGGCAACAAGGACGCGCTTAAACTAAACATGGAAATTGAGTTTGCACGTAATAACGAGCGCTATCAGTTTATTAAATGGGGCATGCAAGCTTTTGATACATTCAAGGTTGTTCCGCCTGGTATTGGTATCGTGCATCAGGTGAACCTAGAATATCTTGCTCGTGGTGTACACCAGAAAAATGGTGTCATTTATCCAGATACTTTGGTTGGTACCGATTCTCATACTACGATGATTAACGGTATTGGTGTTGTGGGTTGGGGTGTAGGTGGTATCGAGGCAGAAGCCGGTATGTTAGGGCAGCCCGTTTATTTCCTGACACCAGATGTGATTGGCGTAAATTTGACGGGTCAGTTACGCGAAGGGGTAACGGCAACCGATTTAGTCCTCACGATTACTGAAATGCTTAGAGCCGCAAATGTTGTGGGTAAGTTTGTTGAGTTCTTTGGTGAGGGCACGGCATCATTAACGTTGCCAGACCGTGCCACAATTGCAAATATGGCCCCAGAATATGGCGCAACCATGGGTTTTTTCCCGGTGGATGATGCAACTATTGAATACTTTAAAGGTACTGGACGTAGTGACGAAGAAATCACTGCATTCCAAACCTACTTTAAAGCACAAGAAATGTACGGCATTCCTCGCAAAGGCGACATTGACTATACCCAAGAGTTAGCGCTAGATCTCGGTACTGTTTCGCCGTCACTTGCTGGCCCTAAACGCCCACAAGATCGTATTGATTTGGCAAATCTTAAGTCCCAATTCACAACACTTTTTAGTAAGCCAGTTGCTGAGAGTGGTTTTGGCAAACAAGATGATATTAACCAGCGCTATGCAACGCGTGATGTGCATAGTGATGCCATTGAAGTATGCACGCATATCGGCACTGATGATCAGGATGAAAACCGCCTGCCATCAAATAGTGCACGCAACGTAACGGAAATGGTCGGTAATCACCCAACGCCTGATGCAGTGGATGTATCCGCTAGCAGGCTAACGGGCTCAATTGAGCTAGGGCATGGGGATGTATTAATTGCTGCCATCACTTCATGCACTAATACCTCTAACCCAAGTGTGTTAATAGCTGCTGGTTTACTGGCTAAGAAAGCTGTCGAAAAAGGGTTATCAGTACAGCATCACATCAAAACATCGCTTGCACCCGGTTCAAGAGTGGTGACCGATTATTTAACGGTGACAGGTTTGTTAACTTACCTTGAGCAGCTTGGCTTTAATCTGGCGGGTTATGGTTGCACCACGTGCATTGGGAATGCGGGCCCATTGGCAGAGCCAATCGAAGAGGCCATTGTTCAGCATGATTTAATTTGTGCGGCGG
>JAOULU010000300.1 GCA_029881855.1 Nitrosomonas sp.
TGTAGCATCAATGAGAAATAGTGCTTCCATGTCACCGGACGTAAATCATGCCCACCCTGCTGATTGCTTTGGCGATATAGGCGCTGCATTTGCACCCGTACTTATCGGATTAATCGCTTTATCTAAGATTAACGGTTCACAACTAGCCTATTGCTCTTCTGAGAGTGGCTATCGAGGCGCTGTGTGTATCAACGCCTAGATGATAATTTTTGTAATAGCAGTAACTTGTATAAATATATCAACCCTATAGTTAAGGGAGCAAAGTAAATGGCAAAAGAACAATTAAGTCGTGAAGAGTTTGAAGCTCTTGTAGACCCAGTTGTGGCAGGTCTAGAATATGTGTGTGATGATGCTTATGCTGCGAAAGTCGATGAAGTATCTGCTGAGCAACTACAAGATGTAATCCAAAGAATAGAAACCACAATAAGCCAATTCAATGATATAACGAGCCGACTTGTCGGCGGACAATTAGAAGATGTCGAGAAGCATAGAGATGATAGTATTGCATATATGCAAGAAATGCTTCCTGTACTTAAACAAAAACTTGATGGACTGTCCTCTAAAAATTAAAGGATTAATATAACATGACTCAATTAGGCGAAATGGTTGCTGTTGTAGTAGGAAAGGAAGAATTAACATGTCCTTTCCCTCATAATGATCGGGAATCAAAATTACAAAATAAAATGAAAAACAGCTCTAGCTCGCTAAAGCGTAAATTAAATACTGAATCTCAAAATGGAGCTGAACTCCACTTGCCACATATGAGAAAAACTACCACTGATATGGATTCATCTGATCCAAATGATAAAATCATGAAATATAACCCACATCATATTTTTCCTGGTAATGCCTCCTGGCCTGAAACAGACCTATTAAACTGGATCGACAAAAGTGCTGAAAAAACTAAAGTTAAAGGCGACATTGGCTACGATGTAAATGGGTACAGAAACGGGATAGATCTTCCCTCCTCTAACCATTTACGTGGAAACTGGACTGGCCGAGGAGAACAGTTTCAAAATGACTACGCGATTGCTTCAATTGAAGCTGATGGAGGCAAAAGGCAATTTCACGACAGTCATTCCGCTTATTCTGACTTTGCCAAAGAGGCACTGGATAAGATTGCAGCCAAAATCAAAATGATACTCATGCCTGATAGAGGCTGCGGAGATGATAAATGTTCGGCCAAATCAAATGAAAAATACCCTCCGCCAATAAAAATTCTTCCAAGAATTGAATCTGCATCTGGTCGACTTGCACGCAAACTACATGGTGATCCAACTAAATGGCAAATCCCTGTTATGACATCTAAATTCAGCTTGATCTATAAACTTAAAATCACACAAAAAGAAGCAGTTGACAAACTAAGTCCTGATAACTTCAAATATTGATAACTAAATAATGTCTGAATACTTCATGCTTGAATGCTATGGCCCGTTAGATAAAGAACGCGCCCAGATTCAAAGTGCAACCAACACAAAAGGTGTTAACTGGATGACGGGGGCACCGCTTGATGATCCGATTCCCGAACCAGTAAAAATAGAACTCCACCCACGGGGTGGAATCATGATGCCCATATTCAAAAGTGGCATTTTATTATTCTCAGATGAAGTTATTGATGCTTTCAGTCAGTCTGGTGTCGACAACTTTGTTACCTACCCTGCAGAAATATACCATCCTGTCGAACATAATACTTATAAAAACTACAAAGCTATCAACATTATTGGCTTAGTCGCTGCTGCAGATATGTCAGCTTCTGACGCAATTGTACATGACACACCACTTATTGATGTCGATTTCGATTCTTTAACAATTGATCCAAAAAAAGCGGGAGATTTTCTTTTTTTCCGTCTTGCTGAATGCGTTACTGGAATTGTCGTTCATGAAAGCGTTAAACAGATTTGCGATGATCATGGTATTGCAGGAATCGATTGGGTATCACCACAAGACTGGATCGGCTAATACGATATACCAACAATCCCCATTTAACGCCACGCTTCATACACCACGACTGCTACTGTATTGGATAAATTCATACTGCGACTTTGTTTTTATATTGCTAATCACGATAAAGTAAATGCCTTATAATTTTTATATGCTCGAATCAAGTGCTGGTGTCTGTGCTGAAATAGACTATCTTCCGGATCCTTGTGGTCCTGATGTTAATCATAGCTGGATTAAAGGCATGCCATTAAAATGCAAAGTTAATGCGCCATTCAGAACTTTCACCAAACTTGGACATCAACATCCGTTAACTGAATACTACCCTGCAGAATCAGTCATGAGTAGTGAGCTTGTAAAGGCTCTACAGGAAGCAGGGGTCGATAATCTACAGGCATATGATCTGACAATTGAGAACGATGAAACAGGTGAAGAATATACAACTCATAAAGCGGTTAATGTCATCGGTGTCCTATCCGCACTTGACTATGGAAAAACAAAATTTGATCCTAACAATGAATCAAGATT
>JAOULU010000301.1 GCA_029881855.1 Nitrosomonas sp.
GACAAAAAATTCAACAAGGACATACCTGTTAATAAAGCGTTAGCACTAAAAAGGATAAAAAGCATGGGAACAACAATACCTAAGGAGTCACTACCAAAAGGGTTGGACTCGATAGAAATGTGTTAGTCATTGCGTCGTGCGCAAGCCCCATCTATAAAATGCAGTCGGACGCGGCAAAGCTGCGCTGTTGATGTGGATTGTTAAGTTTGCAACCTAATCGGTACGCTCAGTTACTTCGAGTAAATGGTAGCCAAATTGTGTCTGTACAGGACCTTGGACTTCTCCGATTGGTGCACTGAAGACGACGGTGTCAAATTCCTTCACCATTTGCCCAGGACCAAATTCACCTAGCTCACCACCTTGCTTCCCAGAGGGGCATAATGAATGTTGTTCAGCTATGATGCCGAATTCAGCGCCTTCACTGATTTGATTTTTTAAATCATTGCATTCTTCTTCAGTTTTTACCAAGATGTGACGCGCACTTGCTCGTGCCATAAGAATCTCCCGTTTGTTTAATAAGTTATCATTTTAACGTGGTACATTTAATCATAGATCAGCCTAGTTGAAGAAATCTATGATAGTAATTTCTTTAAAATACGTGAATATTCTGGTAATTGTAACATTTTTACTTTTGAGCAATGAAAAGCGAGTGTTTTTATCAAAGGTTGTAATTAATTATGCTTGAATTACGCAATATCAACAAAGCCTATGCCGAACAACGTCAGGTGTTGGTTGATTTATCTTATACGCTGAATGCTGGCGAGTATGTGGCCGTTATGGGTGAATCAGGTGTGGGAAAATCAACATTGTTGAACCTTATTGCAGGTTTGGATACGCCAGATTCTGGTGAAGTGTTAATTGATGGTGTGGCGATGTCATCACTGGATGATGATGCTGCAACGCTATTGCGGCGCAAGTCATTTGGATTTGTTTTTCAGGCGTTTCATATTCTGCCGCATTTAACATTGGCACAAAATATTGCTTTGCCGTTGCTGCTCAATGATGTCCCGCTTGAGCGTGTTGAGCAAATGCTGGCCAATGTTGGTTTGGCGAATAGAGGGCATGATTTTCCACGTCAATTGTCAGGTGGAGAATTGCAACGTGTCGCGATTGCACGTGCATTGATCCATCGTCCTAAATTAGTGCTGGCTGATGAACCTACGGGTAATCTTGACCCTGATACTGCGCATGACATTCTGATGCTTATGTGCCAAGAGATCAAAGCAAATGCGGCGACCGGTATTATCGTCACGCATTCTCATGCGGCAGCCGCGACGGCTGATTATGTTTTAAATTTATCTAAGCATGGTCTGCACCCCATTAGCTTAGATCCGCAAAAATGAAGACCGCGTCTCTAACGCGTTGGTTGGTGCTGGGGGAATGGCGCGCTCATATCTTGCAATGGTTGGCTGTCATGCTGGCGATTGCTTTGGGTGTGGCGCTAGGTTTTTCTATTCACCTGATTAACACGGCTGCGTTAAATGAGTTTTCAGCCGCCAGTAAAAGTCTTTCCGGCCAGTCTGATTTACAAGTTCATGGCAGGCAATCTTTATTTGATGAAATGTTGTATCCCCAGTTGGTTCGATATCCCGGGGTGGAATTGGCCAATCCAGTGCTCGAGTTTGATGCTGTGGTGCCGGATAAATTAGAGAATAGGAACGATCATAAGCTAAAAATATTAGGTCTTGATATGTTCCGGGCGACATCAATATCCCCTGATTTGTTGGGTGTTACAGAGGAAGGCAATCAACTGGACCGTTTATCCGATGATGCGATTTTTCTATCACCTGCGGCTATGGAATGGCTGCAGGTTGAGCAGGGGGATGCACTGCAATTAAATGTTGGTTTGCAGACCATCACATTACGTGTGGCGGGAGGTTTAGTGCGGGTACGGGCAGGCCAGCGACTTGCAGTGATGGATATTGGTGTAGCACAATGGCGTTTTCAATATCTGGGGTTGTTGTCGCGTATTGAACTAAAGCTGAAACAGGGTATTAATCATCGAGCTTTTAAAGAGGATTTGGATGAAGCCCTGGGGGAACAATACTTTGTTTCAGAAATAGCAGACCAGGAAGCACGGGTGGCCAATATGTCGCGTGCTTATCGGGTAAATCTGAATATACTGGCTTTGGTGGCATTGTTCACAGGGGCCTTTTTGGTATTCTCAACGCAGGCTTTGTCCATTATTCGGCGGCGTCATCAGTTTGCGTTGCTGCGTGTGTTGGGCTTCACGCGTTATCAGTTATTACGCCAAGTTATACTGGAAGGTGTTGTGCTTGGGGTTGTTGGTTCTTTGCTGGGTCTTGCTTTAGGGTACGCCATTGCTGCTATAGCGATTGCTTTCTTAGGGGGTGATTTAGGCAGCAGCTTTTTCCCTGGCATACAGCCAGATATCCATTTTAACCCATTGGCCGCTCTGGTGTTTTTTGTCGTTGGATTGGGTGTTACATTACTGGGTAGTATTG
>JAOULU010000302.1 GCA_029881855.1 Nitrosomonas sp.
TTGACGTGCCATACAAAAGCTTTTTATTTTACATTGACTGTAATGCTTTGCCGCATAGCGAAGCCATATGATTGATGTGCGCCATCTGCAAATTGCAGCGTTAATGTATGTTTTCCTGGTGTAAGTGTTAGCGTGGTTTCTGTCTGCCCTTTGCCAAAATGCAAATGCGTAGGAGAATTTGGAATGACTTCACCTGTTTTAATTGGACCTTCATCAACCATAAGGTGATGATGGCCAGTGTTGGGTGTCATGTCGCCGGCGGGTTTGATTGCCATGCCTGTGATACCCATTTTAACGGTGAATTCCTGGTCAACAGTTGCGTTGTTTTTGGGTTCAATAAAATACACAGCCTGTTCAGGTTCCGCTGCATAACTGGGGTTCGCTGTATAACCGCCACCGCCATATGATAGCGCATCTACACTGGCTATAAGGAGGACAGATGTGGAAGCAACTATGAAAAAATGCTTGATAGATAACCTGGCTGCATGCGAGTTCATGATATTTTCTCCATATTGATTTTGGTCAGCTGACATCAAAATTAACCGTGCTAAGTGCACGGCTAATCAATTTTTTGACTGCTCAAATTGGGTTTTGTTCCATGTAACAATGCGTGATAGTGATCCCAGTCAAAATGAGGACCCGGGTCTGTTTTTCGTTCCGGGGCAATATCAGAATGACCGACGATATCGGTTATCGGGTAATTTTGACGCAATGTCGTCGTGAGTTTGCTTAGTGCGATATACTGCGCATCAGCAAATGGTAAGTTATCGCTGCCTTCTAGTTCGATGCCAATTGAAAAATCATTGCAACGGGCTTTTCCTTGCCAGCATGATTCGCCAGCATGCCATGCACGTTTATTGCAAGATACAAACTGTATAATCGTTCCATCCCGACGAATAAAAAAATGCGCTGAAACCTTTATTGATTGAATAGACGGGTAATAAGGGTGTGCCGCTGGATCGAGCTGGTTGGTGAATAGCCGAATTACGCCATCACCATCAAACTCATCGGGTGGGAGGCTGATGCAGTGTATTACCAGTAAAGAAATATGACATCCTGACGGGCGTTCATCAAAATTGGGAGATGATATAAATAAAGCGTTGTCGAGATGACCGGATGCGTCAATTAGCATGGGTTAAAAAAGAATTATGGGTTAATTCATGGCATATTAGCAAAATCAGGCAGTACAGCAAAATAAAGACTTTATAATAACTTAACTATGAGTCAGGGAAAATTTATAACACTGGAAGGGATAGACGGCGCAGGCAAGAGTACACAACTTGCATGGATCGCGGACTTTTTGCAGGGTAGCGGGGTGAATGTGGTAGTGACACGGGAACCAGGCGGAACGCTCCTCGGCGAAGAATTACGCGCACTCTTGCTGGATAGTCGCCTCACTATGCACCCAGAAACCGAGGCACTGCTGATGTTTGCCGCGCGACGAGAGCATTTAGATAAAGTTATTATTCCTGCTTTGGCGCGGGGTGATTGGGTAATCTCTGACCGGTTTACCGATGCAAGTTTTGCCTATCAGGGTGGCGGAAGGCTAGTTAAAATAACCAAACTTGAAAATTTAGAGCAATGGACGCAGGGCGCGCTTCAACCCGATCTGACACTATATTTTGATGTGCCCGTTGAGTTGGGTCAGCAGCGAATCGCTGGTATCAAATCGGCTGATCGTTTTGAAAAGGAACAAACGGAATTTTTTCAGCGTGTTCGGGCAGCCTATCTTGCCAGGGTTGAAAAATATTCTGATCGGATGCGTCTGATTGATGCCAGCCAGTCGTTACAGAAAGTCCAGGAAACAGTTAGGCATGTCATGGAAAAAATTTTGCCTTTAAAGTGACAGTGAAAAATATTTATAGTTGGCAACAAAAACTCTGGCAAAAGTTAGCCCAAAACCATCATGCTAGCGCACATGCTTTGCTACTAAAGGGAAGGGCGGGGATTGGCAAGTTTGATTTTGCGCTTAATCTGGCCAAATTTCGTTTATGTGAAAATCCATTGCCAATCGGTGAGGCCTGTGGAACATGTTCGAGTTGTGGTTGGTTTGAACAAAATGGACATCCTGATTTCTACCAAGTTGTGCCGGAAGCTTCTTCAAATCTGCCTGGTGAAGCCGCGGTTGCGAGTCGTATAAAATCAAAAAAAAATCCCAATCAGCAGATTAGTGTTGCGCAGATTCGTGCTTTATCTGACTTTGTCTATATGACGGGTCATCAGCGTGGCCAGCGTATTGTTTTAATTTGTCCGGCGGAAGCCATGAATGCCGCCGCTGCTAATGCATTGTTAAAGAAGTTAGAAGAACCGCCTCTCCATGTGTTATTTATTTTGGTGGCACATCGTCCGCAACATTTGCCAGCAACTATTCGCAGCCGATGTCAGCGCATTAATATGCCGATACCAGATATTGCGCAAGCAGCCTGTTGGCTGAAGCAACAGGGTGTGAGTAAACCGGAAACG
>JAOULU010000303.1 GCA_029881855.1 Nitrosomonas sp.
AGCTGGTTCGATCCATGGCAGGTCATCATTAACACTCATTGGGCCACCCATAAACACGAGGCCACTGAATGAATCAATGCTAGCGGGCGGTTCTTCCCCAGCGTCAATTTTAATCAATTGCCATGGAATATGATTGTTGTCGAGAAATGTGGCAAAATAGCCAGGGCCTTCGATAGGTAAATGTCTAAAAATTGCAACGGGCTTCATTAAGTTTTCTGCCAATATTGATTAAATAATCTAAACGCACATTTTATCTTATTTTTCACGGCGATCTTACTCAGCTATTGTATTTTTATCTATAAAGAACCCTACTCAAATTTTCTTGAATCGGTAGTCAAATGGCAGTAAAAAAAAATAATTTCGCTGATTTAGTACGTATTGAACAATTACGCAAAATAGAGTCTAAAAAGGCCGAAGACTTATCTTATGCTAGTGTCTCGGATATGGATGGTCAGGCGACAACAGATTTTAAATACCCGGATTTCATTCAAAGACTAACGTTGCGTACAAAGCGTTTGGTTCATGATAATCAGTTAGAAGCCTTGCTGTTTAAACCGCAAAAACAATTTAAACATGCGAGCCGAATTTGCTTTGTGGTTGCAGCAATCCTGGGTGTGTTATTAGCAGGTAATGCTCTCGGTGAATCGGCTACGTTGAATATATACTGGTTACTTGCTGTCTTACTGGGGTTTAATTTGCTATCCATACTGCTATGGATAGCGGGTATTTCGTTTAATTTACATCGCTTGAGTACAGGTGTTGCGGCGCAGTTAGTAGGCTGGTGGGCCTCTCGTAAAAAAAAGGAAGACACGATTGCATCATTGGCGCAACTTGCATGGTGGGAGAGTTGTTTAACAGGTGCCGTAGGTAAGTGGCGTATCAGTGTTTTAACACACAAATTCTGGTTAGTTTACTTGACTGCTGGCATGGTGTTCTTAATTTTGCTGATGCTGGCGAAGCAATATAATTTTATTTGGGGTACAACACTATTGTCGGAAAGCAGCTTACCTAAACTCACGCAGGTGTTGGGCAAGCCCATGGAATATATTGGGTTAGGCATGCCGGATAGCCAACAAATTACGGCCAGTAGAATGGGTGCAGGTAAACAAGATGCGGAAACGAGGGGTGCTTGGGCCAGGTTTATAATCGGTATGCTAATTATTTATGGTTTGTTGCCTCGTTTTATATTGCTGGGAATTTCAGTATTGATGCAAAAATGGGCACAATATAGATTTAAGCTGGATTTATATTTGCCTTATTATATCGAGTTACGCCAGCATTTGATGACGCGTAAAATCAAGGCAAAAGTTGTTGATGCTGATCCGCAAACACCCGTAAAACAGACTGATATTACTCTGCCACCCGTTAGTAATACTATTCCCCAGAATGCACATGCTTTTGGAATTGAATTAGATGATCAATCGGTTTGGCCTGACGCAGTTAATTGTCGCTTAAATATTGTTGATCTGAAGTCTAATGAGGAAGCTTCCAGACTTATCAAAACAATTGATGGTCCGTTATTGATTGGCGTTGCAGCGCATCGAATACCCGATAGAGGTGTACAGCGGATTGTGAAAGAATTGATCGCAAATACTAACGCAAAACCGTGGCTTATTTTGTTAAAAAGACAATCAGCCGAACCCGTCTCAAATGCGCGTGAATTCGCTTGGTTTCGATTAGCAGAAGCCTGTGGTATACCGGCTGAACATGTAATCACCCAATAAATTTATAATTGTAAGAAAATGTTAAATGTTGCTGTTGTTGGTCATACTAATACGGGTAAAACATCATTAATACGTACCATGCTGCGTAGTACGGAGTTTGGTGTCATCGAAGATGCGTCAGGAACCACGCGTCATGTAGAGCAAGCGACAATATCTGCCGATGATAAACCTGTCTTAAATTTATATGATACGCCCGGCCTAGAAGACTCGGGAGCCTTGTTTTTACACATCAAAAAACTCAATGCAAAGTCGCAATCTTTGACTCCGGTTAAAGTACTGGAAAAATTTGTGGCGGATATTTCAATGAATGATCCACTGGAGCAGGAAGCCAAGGTTATTCGCCAGGTATTGCGTAGTGATGTGTTGTTATACATTATTGATGTACGAGAACCATTTTTGGAGAAATATCGTATTGAGTTGGATATATTAACGAAATCAGCAAAGCCAATTATTCCGATTTTCAATTTTATTGCTGAGCATACGGAAGAATTAGCTAAGTGGCGTGAGCATCTGGCCGCATACAATATACATGCGAGTGTTGAATTTGATACCGTTGCATTTACTTTTGAGGCCGAGAAACGTCTGTATCAAAAATTGCAGACATTGGTAGAATCGCATTACGTTAATTTGCAAAAGTTGATTGACCATCGCGCAAAAGTTTGGAATCGGCTTTGTCTCTCAGGCGCTAAGCGTGTAACGGAATTGATCATAAATGTTGCTTGCTATCGTGAAAGT
>JAOULU010000304.1 GCA_029881855.1 Nitrosomonas sp.
ATAATGTTTATCAAAAATTACATTATCAGGGTCCTTATATCTCAGGCATCGTGCAATACGATCTTTATCGGGACACAGTGCGTTGCTGGTGCAGTGTTTTGTTATGATCTGCTTGTCGGATGCAGATAAAGTGTTTAAACGATATTCTTCGCACATACCCTGTCGTTTAATACGATCACACATAGCTATTCCTGCGGTGTCTTCACTGGACTGACTTAAAGCTGTACCCGTGAAACAAATAACAAATGTGGCAATGATCAATGTAGCTAAAAAAAATGTTTTCAACGAATTCCCCTCCTCTTTCTTATTTTTATTATGCTGGAAAAGATAATTTGTCGCCAGCTTGAATGCTGATATAGAGGCTACCAAAACAAACGGCCTTTATGCTAGCGTATGCTAGAAATATAGAAAAGTGTTGAGAAGCAATTTCAAGAAATTTAAAGGTGCGGATTTAGCAATATTTTGCATGTAAATTTACAGGTTGACGATGATAATTCCCGCAATCAACCAAGTTTTAGGAAGTACGGTTTATTATTGTAAACAGCGTCAAAATAAAGTGTTCGGTATTATTTAATACTGCGTGGTATAGAAATGTTTAGGTAGTGAAAATTTATTAACCATTAACTGGAAATGAAATTTTGTTTTTTTCTAAGTCAAAAAAGATTGGTCTGTGTGTTGGCCTAAGTTTTTTATTGATTACAATTTTTTTCCCCGCGCCAACAGGAATGTCAACGCCTGCTTGGCACACAGCGGGAGTTGCCTTGTTGTTAGCGGCATGGTGGGCGACTGAGGTATTGCCTATACCGATCACTTCTTTGTTGCCAATTTTGTTGTTTCCGGCGCTGGGTATTATGACGATGGAAGCGAGCACAGTGCCATATGCTGCACCAACAATTTTTTTATTGATGGGTGGTTTTATTATTGCTACTGGACTGGCACGCTGGAACCTGCATCGCAGGTTAGCATTGAATATTTTAATTCGGGTCGGAGAAAGCCCTACTGCATTGATTGCAGGCTTTATGGGCGCTACAGCATTAATATCCATGTGGATTAGTAATACCGCCAGTACCATAATGATGATTCCCATTGCTATGTCTTTAGTCAGTGAGATGGTTAGGGACAAAGAGAAGCACTCTCAAGGTTTTCTTTTGTGTCTCATTCTTGGGATTGCCTACTCAGCAAGCATAGGTGGGTTAGGAACAATCATTGGCACACCGCCAAATTTGTTTGTGGTCAGCTATATGAATCAAGCCTATGGTATAGATATCAGTTTTGTTGATTGGATGATGTTTGGTATTCCTGTTGTGCTTGTAATGACAACAATTGCTTGGTGGGTTCTAACAAAATGGGCTTATCCTTTTGATATGCAAGGAGAGAAAATTTCTAGGGCCGTGATTATTGCCGAATTAGAAAAAATGGGGACGCTGACTGAACCTGAAAGACGCATTACTTACGTTTTTATGTTAGTTGCCACAGCATGGATAGTACGCGTTCCGATACAACAGAATTTTGAAGTTATTTTGTGGTTGAATGATGCCATGATTGCAGTAGGCGGTGCTGTATTAATGTTTATGATTCCATCAGGTCATACGGAGGAAAAAGGAACGGCTTTATTGGATTGGAAAAATGCCAGTAAAATACCTTGGGGCGTGTTGATATTGTTTGGGGGTGGATTAAGTCTTGCGGCAGCCATTAAAGATACAGGCTTGGCAACATGGATAGGCGCTAGCTTATCTGGCCTACCAGATTTGGATCTGATTTTTATGATATTAGGACTTGTGATTCTCGTAATATTTTTGACCGAACTAACCAGCAATACGGCCACAACAGCAACATTGCTGCCAATTTTGGGTGTGCTGGCAGTATCCAGCGGTATTGAGCCAATGTTATTGTTTGTGCCTACCGCACTTGCAGCAAGTTGCGCTTTTATGTTGCCCGTTGCAACTGCACCTAATGCAGTGGTTTACTCAACGGGTAAAGTGACTATTTCGCAAATGGCGTATGCGGGCTTTAAATTAAATCTAGTGGCTATCGGCGTAGTAACGGTTATGTCTTATGTATTGGTTCCAGTGGTATTTAGGTAAGATATTGTTTGTAATTATCCCTATTAAATGATGATTAGTTTGCGTTTAAAAATTAGATAACATGCACTTGCTATATTTCTGAATGTCTAAGTCCCATATAATCCTTAAAGAAATTTTTGGTTATCCAGAGTTTCGTGGACAGCAAGCCGAAGTGATTACGCACCTCTCCAATGGTGGTGACTGTCTTGTATTAATGCCAACAGGCGGTGGCAAATCACTTTGTTATCAAATTCCCGCATTATTAAGAGAAGGTGTTGCGGTGATTGTGTCACCATTGATTGCACTAATGCAGAATCAAGTTGCGGCATTGCATGAAGTTGGAGTGCGCGCTGCATTTTTGAATTCTTCTTTGTCGCATGAAGACGCGG
>JAOULU010000038.1 GCA_029881855.1 Nitrosomonas sp.
TTTGTTGCTTTTGATAAAAAAGAGCATCGTCTCTGGTTATGCAAGATGATAATAATATTACATAAAAAAAATCCTAGCATACTGACTCCTCAAGTTTCTAACATGATGCACTTACTTTTAGCAGAAAGGTAAATTAATACAATGGGGATTCTCAGTACATTACTGTTGACGCCTTTAATAGGAATTCTGTTCCTGGCGTTAACACCAAACACTAAAACTGCTCAGATTCGCTTCCTAGCAAACTTTTTTGCAGCTGTTGCTGTGTTATTTAGCTGCTATTTGATCACAATTTATAACATTGGTGATGGCGGTTTGCAGTTTGAAGAACAATATGTTCTTAATCCAAAATTAGGCACTGCATTCGCATTAGGTATTGACGGGGTGTCATTGCCCATGGTGGTATTGGCAACGTTGCTAACTTCTATCGCCTTATTAGCTTCATTTAGTATATCCAATAGTGTCAAAGGCTACCATATCAGTATATTGTTGCTTCAATTCGGTATGCTGGGTGTGTTTCTTTCTCAGGACTGGGCATTATTCTATATTTTCTGGGAATTAACGCTGGCTCCATTATTCCTGTTAATTGGTCGCTGGGGTGGTATTAAAAGGCATGCTGCCAGTTTAAATTTCGTGTTGTACACCATGGGTGGGTCGATATTTATGCTGATTAGTTTGTTTGCGATCAGTCAATATATGGAACCACATAGTGGCACATTAATGTCTGCAATGAGTGAAGCGGCACAATTAATGCCAAGAGATGAACAAGTTTGGGTGCTGCTAGGCTTTTTGATCGGATTTGGTGTCAAAATGCCAATTTTCCCACTTCATGGTTGGCTACCTTTGGCGCACGTCGAGGCGCCGAGTCCCGTTAGTATCTTGCTTTCTGGAATTCTGCTTAAGATGGGTGCTTATGGCATGATTCGTGCCGTTGTTATGCTACCTGAAGCAACATTGGTATTACAGACTTTTCTGGTTTCTTTGGCATTGATTGGTATGATCTATGGTGGTGTGTTGGCGTGGCGACAAACAGATCTAAAGGCTATGGTGGCTTACTCATCTGTCAGTCATATGGGTATTATTATGCTCGGCATAGCAACCCTTAACGAGACTGGACTAATCGGTGCCGTCTTGCAAATGTCTGCGCATGGTTTAGTGGCTGGTGCCATGTTCTTGCTGGTTGGTTTGTTATATGAGCGCACACACACGCGTAATATTCTTGATTACAGTTCCTTAGTCAGAGTGATGCCGCGTTTTGCATTGTTTATGACAATTACTTTATTTGCGGCTATGGGATTGCCCGGCACAGTTGGCTTTATTGCGGAACTACATGCGTTCATCGGTGGTTATCAACAATGGGGTAACGTTATGTTGTTCCTTGGTGTAAGTATCCTGGTTAGTGCTGCTTATGCGATGCGTACGATAGGCATGTTATTTACTGGCCCTGTTAAGCCACAGATGCGGGAAATTGAAGATTTAAGAATTTACGAGTTGGTGGCTGCAAGCTTATTAGTATTTGCGATTGTATTGTTTGGTCTTTGGCCATCTCCGTTGATTGAATTGTCAACAGCAACCATTACTCAAATGACTGAGATTATTAGTCAACGTATTCAATAGGAATTAGAAAGATATGACTTCCACTTCCACTTCCGAATCTCTTGACCAACGTGGGCGCATTGCTGCTGCAATAGAGCACCTGGATCATGTGCTACCTGGGCAGGGTCCGATTCATGAATTTGTGCACCACAATACTATCCATGGATTTCAACATTACCCATTTGAGAAAGCCTTGGAAGAGTATGAGGCCTTAACCGGGACTTATGGGTACCTGCCTGAGACACAAAATAGATGGCTTTATCAGCAAGGACGGATTACTGATGTAGATATTTTTGCTTCACTTGATCACGCAAAAACATTGCTAGCGGATCAGGATATTGTTAAAACTGACACATTAACAATCAAACGTAAGGATATTTATAAGGTATCACTCGTTCATGAATTAGAGGCCTTATCGAATAGCCAATTAAAATGGCAAATTGAAGAATTAAATGTTTTAGAAACTGTCCAGTCTGATGTTTCTAAAGAAGCGCAAGAACGTATGTTTTCATCAAGCACGGATAAGCAAAATGCTGTTCGTCATTTATGGGATAACATTTTAAATAAATTGGGTGTCGAATTGGTCGATCTTCATCCAGAGAATATGCTTGATTTGTCAGAAGATAGAGCGAAGCAATGGCTTGAGAAAATCAACATTAATGAATCGAGTGGTGTAGATATCTCTGTCCATAGAAAGATGAGGCAGGACGCTGAGGCGGAACTGGATGATCTGTTGTCACAAATTGGCGATCAGATTACGTTACGTGGGTTTGTTTTGGCGTTGAGTGGCATTGATATACTTTATTCCATAAGACCGCAAATTATACGTGTTTGTGCTTCAGTGATGGATGAAGGCGTTGCTGCTTGGCAATTACCTGAGCGTGGCAAGCTAGGTCTTTATACTGCCTGGAAATTATCGGTGCAGTATGATGCGAATTCTTTCCTACATGATTTACCAGAATGGCAGAAAATTGTCGCGCAGACACCAGATGATCCTGTTGAATGTATTATTCAGCAATTAACAAACCTCGAAATTCCTGAGCAAAATTGGGAAGGTTATTTGCAACGTTTGGCATTGGAAATACCGGGCTGGTCGGGACTGATTAACTGGCGTGAGCACAATCCTTCATATCATACTGATAATAACGCTGAGTTACATTTAAGTGATTACTTGGCTATACGTCTCACGCTGGATCGTTTGTGGTTAAATCAGGCATGCCAAGATAATTGGAGTGTGGAAGCAAAACTTGGCACATTAAAGTACTACTTCCGAAAAAATCTGTCTGAGCTTCTAGTTCGTAAAAAATTGTATCAAGGTGTTTTGCCAGAGTATTTAACACATTATGCAAAAGACTTAATTTTACGTACAGGTTCAGAACGGCATAACCAAGATGAATGGAGAAATTTAGCTGATCTGGTTTGGACGTGGCAGTACAGTCCAATGGCGCAAGAAAGTGCTGATTATACTGCTGCAAATAGTGGTTGGCGCTTATTCCGTTTGAGTCAACATTTGGGTCTAACTGGCGATGATGTCCGGACAATGCAAAGAAGTGATCTGACGGACATGTTATCGCTGCTTGATGATTTTACTGCGCCAGAACGCAGTAAAGTTTGGCTTTATGCTTATGAATATCATTATCGGGAAGACTTCTTGCAATCTATACACGCTAATCTCAAAAGAGGACGCTGGGCCAAGCGCGATCAACGCCCTGAAGCGCAAGTGGTATTTTGTATTGATGAACGAGAAGAAAGTATACGTCGCCAATTAGAAGAGCTTAACCCCGCTATTGAGACCTTAGGAGCCGCTGGTTTTTATGGTTTGCCAATGAATTATAAAGGACTCGACGATCACCATAGAACTGCGTTGTGTCCTATTGTTGTGGTGCCTTCACATAATGTTGATGAAGTGCCCAGAAAAGGTACGGAGCAAATTGTTAAGCAGCATAATTCGGGTCGAAATTTCTTCCAGAAATTGGCGTATATGATGAATCAGTCTTTGCGTCGTAGTCTGATTTGGTCACATGCTATTATTGATGCGATTGCACCCGTTGTTTTTGTTGGTTTATTAGGGCGATCTTTTTTGCCAAAATACTTGTTAGCAATAAATGCTTCTATTCGTGGAAGTATTGATAAAAAAGTGCCAACCGAATTATTATTTAATGCCATTGAACCTGATACACCAGCGACACCTGAAAAACCACGTTTAGGATTTACCGATAAAGAACAGGCTGACAGGGTTGAAGCGTTTATGCGAAATACAGGTTTGACTTATGGTTTCTCGAAGATCGTTAGTTTGATGGCGCATGGTTCAACCAGTCAGAATAACCCACATGAAGCCGCCCATGATTGTGGTGCTTGTAGTGGTAAACGTGGCGGGCCAAATGCACGTTTATTTGCTGCCATTGTGAATCGCCCAGTAATACGTAAAATACTGGCCGAAAGAGGTATTGTTATTCCTGACGATACTTGGTTCTTGGGTGCTGAACATGATACCTGTAGTGATGTGGTGACATGGTATGACACAGAAGACGTACCCGAGAATTTACGGCCCAATTATGAAAAATTGAGAGATGATCTGATCGCGTCAAGAAACGCATCGGCTCATGAGCGTTGTCGACGTTTTTTTTCTGCGAAAAATCCAAAAACACCTGCTGCTGGTATAGAGCACGTACATTTACGTTCCAATGACTTAAGTCAGGTGCGTCCAGAATATGGACATGCGACGAACGCATCGGCAATCGTTGGACGCCGTTCGGTGTCACAGGGAATTTTCCTGGACAGACGCCCATTTTTGATTTCTTACGATGCAACCCAAGATCCCGATGGTAAATTCCTAGAGAATGTCTTGTTAGCTGTTGGCCCAGTTGGTGCGGGTATTAATCTGGAATATTATTTTTCTACCATTGATAATGAGCGATTCGGATGTGGCACCAAGATTCCTCATAACATTACGGGATTATTTGGGGTTATGGAAGGCACCAGTAGTGATATTCGGACTGGTTTGCCTAAGCAAATGATTGAAGTCCATGAAGCGTTACGTTTGCAAATCTTAGTGGAAGCCAAAACTGAAATTCTTGGTGAAATTTATGGGCGTCAACCAAGTATTCAAGAATTAGTTGGTGGTGGCTGGGTATTATTAAGTGCTATTGACCCAGATACAGGAGAAATTTCTGTATTTGAACGTGGTGTTGGGTTTGTTCCATGGAAACCTGACGAGGCCAAACAACTTGATGAGCTAGAGTCCTCTATCGCTTATTATCAGGACAAAAATGATCCTTTACCTCCCGTCTTGATTAAACAACCAAATATGACAGGAGCTTGATATGGACTTTCTGGCGATTTTAATTCCTCTATTTCCATTGATTGCTGCGGCAGTTATCGGTTTTGGTCACTTGTTCAACAAGATTAATGGACGGGAAGATGAATGGATTTCAGTGGCAATAGCCAAGACAGCTATTGTATTGTCTTGTTTTGCTGCGATTGCATTGTTAGCATCAGATTTATTGGGCCTTAATAGTGGCACCTATAATGTTGGTCAATGGTTTGCGAGTGAGAGTTTTGTCATTGAAATTAACTATATTTCTAGTGGCTTTGGTGTTATTGCCGCTGCTTTGTTTTCCATCATTCTAGTCATTATTACCCGTTTCTCAGTGAACTATATTCATAAAGAATCAGGTTTTCACCGTTTCTTCTTTATGCTGAGTTTGTTTTCGTTTGCAATGTTGTACTTGGTGTTATCAGGTAACGCAGTGGGTACATTTATTGGTTGGGAGTTGGCTGGTTTATGTTCTTATTTCCTGATTTCATTTGCTTATGATCGGCCTATTGCGGCTATCAATGCAACACGGGTCTTTGTGACTAATCGAATAGGGGATGCCGGGTTTATTCTAGGGATAGGGTTATCTTTTTACTATGTTGGAACCGTCAATTGGAATGAAATTAATGGTATCGCTGACCAATTAACGATGCCAACGGCAACAGTGATCAGCTTATGCTTTGTTGTGGCGGCATTTGCTAAGTCTGCACAGTTGCCATTTAGTCCATGGCTAGCCCGGGCTATGGAAGGACCGACACCTTCGAGTGCACTATTTTATGGTGCAGTAATGATTCATGCAGGCGTATTCCTCGTTATTTTACTACAACCGATTATTGAACAAGCGCTGCTTGTTATGGGGTTGCTAGTGGTTGTGGGTTTGTTTACAGCTATTTATAGTTTTATTGTTGGTTTAACGCAGACCGATGTGAAAAGTTCTATTTGTTTTGCGATAACCGGGCAAATTGGCTTAATGTTTCTTGAATGTGGTTTAGGGCTTTGGGAACTGGCTATGTGGCATCTTTGTGCCCATTCTATTGTGAGGGGTTATCAAGTGATGACCGCACCATCATTGCTTCATTATGTGCATGGTAATCCAATGAAGCCCGTGTCAAGTTCTATTGTCAATGTACGCTGGCTTTACATTACATCTTTACAACGTTTCTGGCTTGATCCTATTGCTGACAGAGCACTAGTGCGTCCGATAAAAGGACTTGGGCATGATTTGGATCATTTCGATAAGAACTTTGTTGACCGTGCCATGGGAGCACCTAAACCTGCTGGTAATACAATTTCTTCATTGAATCAGCTAGAACAAAAAATACTCGGTACTCGGCAGGATTCGGCACACGAAGATTTTGTTCGCAGTAATGGTGTCGTAGGTAAAATATTCGAATGGGGTGCGAATATTATGAGCTGGTTTGAAGAACGCTTGGTGTTGCGTGGAATAGGTGCAGATACTGTCGATATTGGTCGTAAACTTGGTCAAGCTGCGAATACATTTGAACAACTTATCCTTAAGCCGCGTTATCTGGTTTTATTTGTTTTCGTTGTATTAATGATTGCTGCTTCAATTTGAGGGATTAATGGATATTACTAATATAACTTTGTGGTCGGAAACAGCTGCTTTCCCCATATTGACGACATTGACGCTGGTTCCATTGGCGGCAATGGTTATTGTTCTGTTGTCAAAATCACCCACTATGGCCTTGCGCTTTGGTTTTGTTGGTACCGTGGCAACAGTCATACTGAGCGCATATTTACTGTATGTTTTTGATGCAGACCTTATAGGTGTTCAATTATACGAACAAGTACAGATTACTGTTTTTACCTATACCGTTGGTATTGATGGTACAAGCATTTTATTCGTTCTATTAACCTCAATTGTTGCGTTACTGGCTCTCATTTACACCATGACTACGCGTCGTGTATCTGATCGGATACATATTGCCTGTTTACTTGGTTATGAAGCTATTTTAATTGGTGCTTTTGTCGCCATGAATGCCTTGCAGTTCTGGTTCTGGTGTTTTCTTGAATTAATTCCAGTGGTATTAATGACGCTGAGAGCTGGTTCTGGACATAATCGCAGATGGGTTGTTGCCTTACTGTTGCAACATTGGGGTAGTGGTTTGCTCATGGTTCTAGCAGGATTGTTGATGTTTGGTTTTGGTGTTGTGGGAGCGAATGAAAGCATAAGTTTTGATTGGTTGGTACTGAAAGAGAATTCAGTTGCATTGGAATATGCCACATTAATATTTTTCTTATTGTTGTTTGGCTTTGCAATACGAATGCCCTTATTTCCATTCCATGGGTGGTTACCCGTATTGGCAGAACAAGGAACAGTTGCCAGTGTAGGTATTTATTTGGTGAGTTTGAAACTTGGTATCTATGCAGCTATGCGCTTTCTTATTCCATTACTACCTGAAGTTGCAGAGCAATGGGCATGGTTAGTTGTGATTCTCGGTTTAATTGGCGTCTTCTACGGTGCATTGTTGGCACTGATGCAAATCAATATACGCCGATTAATTGCATTTGCTGTTATTAGCCAAACTGGATTAATTGTTGTTGGCTTGTTCGCATTTAACACCTATGGTTTGGAGGGTAGTATCTTGCTATCCGTGGCATATGGTCTGGCAACAGCTGGTATGCTGTTCAGTATTGGTATGATTTATAAACGAACCCATACAGCATATATTCCACGTTTGGGCGGTATGTTCGACGCTAATGCTGCAATAGCATTGTTATTTGTTATTTGTGCATTGAGTACGATGGTAATGCCTGGTACACCAGGATTCGATGGTATTCACCTATTGGTTGAAGGAACTATCCGAAGTCATGGATGGTTAATTTCTATTGCCATCTTATTTGGAAATGTATTAGCTGCTGCGTTATTACTACGTGCTTTCCAACAGATCTTTATTGCTGCGCCTAAAAGGCTACAGGGCCCGTTTACTTATCCATATTACACAAGCTCTGAGCCGTCTTTGCGCAACGAATGGATTATTGCAGTTGTTATATGTGTCATATTAATCGCCACTGGATTACATACATCGCCGTGGTTACATATTATTGATCAAAATATTGATGCGCTGGGTAATTTTTATTCTGATTCCTATAGTGCATTACATTCAGATACATCTGTAGCAGCGTCTACTATTACAAAGGACCATTAGGATGATTGAGGCTGATTTTCCATTATTAACTATAATTATCTTGCTCCCATTATTGGGCGCAATACTTGTCGGCTCAATTCGTGATAATAATCTAGCAAAGCAGGCGGCGTTTTTTATTGCAGGTTTAGTGTTGTTATTGACACTTTTGGTATTGTTTACATTTGATTCTGGTCAAAGTGGTTATCAGTTTGTCGAGCGATATGAATGGATTCCTGTACTAAATATTGAGTATTTTGTTGGTATTGATGGCATATCGGTATTGTTCTTGCCTTTAACGGCTTTGTTAACGTTAATAGCAATTAAAGCGTCATGGAATTCTATTACTAACTTACCGCGCTTACACTTTGCGATGTTATTAGTATTAGAAAGTGTCAGTATTGGTATCTTTTGTGCTTTAGATACTATTCTATTCTTCTTATTTTGGGAATTAACACTACCGCCATTTTTCTTCTTGATAGGTCTATGGGGAGTAGGTTCGCAACGACGCCACGCAGCCATGAAATATACGTTGTTTATGATTACAGGTGGTGTTTCATTATTACTGGCATTTATTGTTCTTGCAGCCAATCATGCTTTTTATACCGAGGGTTCCATTCCCCAAGCATTAACGTTTAGCTTGCCTGTTTTATTATCAACACCGTTAGCCGATAACCTACAGATGTTGGTTTTCATGTTCTTATTATTTGGTTTTGCAGTTAAGTCTCCACTTGTTCCATTACATACCTGGATGCCTACGGTAGCAATGGAAGGGCCATCACATATTGTTGCAACGTTGGTTGGGTTAAAGTTAGGGCTTTACGGTATCTTAAGATTCGCCATGCCATTAGCACCAAGTGCGGCAGTAGAGTATAGTTGGTTGCTCAGTATATTAGGTGCATTGACGCTCATTTATGGTGCTCTGATTGCGATCCAACAAACAAATTTACGGCGCTTACTTGCGTATGCTAGTGTCAGTCATGTTGGATTAGTTATGGTTGGTATTGCATCATTAAATATGCAGGGTTTGCAAGGCGCTATTTACCAGTTGATAAACTTTACGTTTATTGCTAGTTCTTTAATGTTAATTGCAGGGTTTATTAAACAACGAATTGGTAGCACAGAGGCTATTCATTTGGGTGGATTAGCTAAGGTTATGCCAAAGCTGACTTTTTTCTACTTTTTATTTATGCTAGCGAGTATCGGTGTGCCTGGCACCAGCGGCTTTCCTGCTGAACTGTTGATGATTATTGGCGCGCTAAATTCCCATACTGTGCTGGGTATCGTTGCTTTATCGGGAGCAATCTTAGGTGCTGCATATATGCTGTCATATACAAGGCGCGCATTCTTGGGCCCTGTCACTCATAAAAGCCTAAACAAAGTATATGATTTGCAACCAAAAGAGATGGCATTATTGTTAGTGCCCGCTTTTTTAGTGTTAGGTTTTGGATTTTTCCCAGATTATATTTTAAATATTAATCAAATTGCCTCTCAAGAGTGGCTCTCGCGTTTGGTAACAGATAGCCCATAAATTATATACTCAGACGTATAACATGCAATTCTTAATATCTGAAGTTCAATATATTTATTGTTGGTTAGTATAAAATACAGTTATAAAGTTAGTATTTTAAAGCGAGATATAGATGGATAATATAGCCAATAAAGGTATTGATTTTTTGCTTGACCTTAATGCTAAGCATTCACGTGCTTATATGGATCTGGCAATGGAACGTCGGC
>JAOULU010000305.1 GCA_029881855.1 Nitrosomonas sp.
CGCATGCATTAGTCCTGGAATGTTTTCATTGCAAGCCTTAAGGCGATAATTTGGAATCGTACAATCCAAGTGATGTACATGATGCACGGTGATATGTGCGACTAGCCATTGCATCCAAGCAGGTAACGCATAATAAGATGAGCCAGTGACTGCGGCCGTTGAATAATCCCATTGATCATGAGCGGCCCAATAAGCGTCTTCAAATTGATGCTGCACATAGAACAACCAGACGCCGACGCTGGCTGCTAACATCATGGCAGGAATATACAAGGCCAGAAATATTTCAGCACCCACAAGCGCACTCATGAGAAAAAACATAAGCATGATGGATATATTACTACCATGCACACTGCGGCGTTCACGCACCCAGTCGTTGGGAATGTAATACGTCAAGCGCTGTCGTATAAAGAACAAGAATGAGGGAGCCAATACAAACAATAATATGGGATTGCGATACAAACGATAAAATAGTTTCTGCGCGATCGATAACTGTTGATATTCGTTGAGCGTAAGCGTTTTAATGTCACCAAAACCACGCTTGTCTAAATTGCCCGTACTGGCATGATGCAATGCATGATAACGTCGCCAGCAATGGTATGGCGTTAAAGTGACAACACCAATTATACGCCCGACCCAATCATTAGTTTTTCTATTTTGAAAATAAGCACCGTGACCACAATCATGCTGAATCATAAATAAACGCAATAAACAAAAAGCACTGCCTATGATCGAAACAATGACTAGACTCAAATAATATTGATAAGCAAAAACACCCAGAGAGAAAAATAATACAAGACTAAGACTATTGGCAAGCAACTGGCGACGGCTGGTCTTCAAGTCACTACCTCGATAAGCCGCCACTTGTTTTTTAAGCGAGTTTAAGTCTGGTTTGTTAGTTTGCTTGGGAATAAGTACCTCAGACTCAAAATCTGACAATGGGTAAGCAGCTGCTTGGGAAATCATGTTCTACACTCCTATCGCTAAAAAATGGCATGCGCAATTGGTTAATCAAATTACAAAACTAACAACACAACCACTCGTTAGTTGCGTTTAGTGTAGAGACTCAAGAGGGTTTAGGTCTGTGAAGCAGTACTCAAAGAGTTTGGCAATAATCTGCCTAAGCAGCTAGAACTAAAGTATTATTTCTTTGTTTACGATGATTTATTTAGTTCCTTTGCACTACCAATACCTATTACTGAATAACTGGTATAACCATTCATCGCTTCATATCACTGTTCATCGCAATTCACTTTTTTTCAAACTGCGGCCGCCGTAAACTTTTTTGAAATCGAACAAAGGAGCACAAGGTGAAGTTACCGCTAGTGATAATACTCATACTATTGCTGAATGCATGCGCCAGCACGCCAGAGAAGCAAGCGACGAAAAACTTGGAGAATATCGAACTGCAAACCATTGAAAGCGGTATTCAAATGCTGGAACTGGCACAGCAAGATACCTGGACACAATTCGAACTAGCCAAACTTTATTACCGTAGTGTTGCAATGAAATCTAACCCAGACTATATGAAAAAAGCATTTGATTTATTTCAAGCCGTGAATAGTGAGAAATTTCGTAGCGCCAAGCATCGCCGAGCAGAATGGTTGGTATACTATGGTTCGTTGCAAACGCTCAAAGCAAGGGATTTCCCTGGTCCCTGGATTATTAATAATTTCACGCCTGTGGGCTGGATCCGCCTTTATTATGTCTACCGCGGCATACATCACCTTAATCTCGCAACAAGCATAGCACCCAATCATCCCGTAGTACGACTGATACGCGCGAACACTTTTTGTTATTTACCCAATGTCTTTGCCCAACGTAACAAAGGCCTGCAAGACGCAAATATTCTAATGCTATGGCTGGATGAACCTAAGCTCAATAGTGAATATCAATCATTGTTACAAGATCAGGAATTTACGCTCAACGCAATGAGCGCGGCGGCAAGTTGTTTGGCTTCAAGTGATCCACAACGTAGTCAACACATTTGGCAAACAATTATAAGTCTATCACCCAACAGTCATCATGCACTAATAGCTAAACAGCGTTTAGCACAACAAACAGCTCATGGGAAACAACAATGAAACTACAAACATTTTTTTTATGCCTAGTGTTAATAATCATCGGCAATGCAAATGCCAATAGCTTTCCACCAGCATTAATTGAAGCCAACACACTATTTGATTTGGCTAGCCAAGGCGATGCAGCATCCGTAGAACCTGCCTTAAATGCTTATGAAAATCTACGCGTCGATCAAACACTGCAAGTATTTGTGCGTTGCCGCATGGGTAGTTTGGTTTCCATGCAAGCACGAGATACTTGGACGCCATGGAACAAAATGCGTTATGCCGAACAAGGCTTGGATTTAATTGATCAGGCCTTGGAACTCTTAACTAATGCGGATCAACAGAAGATTTTCGATGATATTACTATTACACAACATA
>JAOULU010000306.1 GCA_029881855.1 Nitrosomonas sp.
CTGAGCGTAATAAAAAAATAGATTTAGTGATTTATGTTCGCGAAGAATGTCATCTTTGTGAAGAAATGACCCTTGCCCTGCGCAAACGACAAGCGCAGGGCATTTTCAATCTGCAGATTATTGATATTGATAAAGATCCTATATTACAAGAACGTTTTAATGACAAAATACCTGTATTAATGTCACTAACCGATCAAATAGAAATTTGTCATTATCATCTTGATTCACATGCGCTTGATGCTTATCTCACAAAAATTCGTTAGAATGCTCCCTCCTGAATGAAGTCTTACTGATATTTAACATCAGCACTTGGCAAAATCATCATTCCAGATTAATTGTAATCCCTATTTTTTAATAACTATATCTAATGCAGCATATCCGTAATTTTTCAATTATTGCTCATATTGACCACGGTAAATCCACCTTGGCTGACCGCATCATTCATCTTTGTGGCGGATTATCGGATCGTGAAATGGAAGAACAAGTTCTTGACTCGATGGATCTTGAACGTGAACGAGGTATTACTATTAAGGCACAAACGGTTGCATTACGCTATAAAGCAAAAAATGGCGAAGATTATTTATTAAATTTAATTGATACGCCAGGTCATGTAGATTTTTCATATGAAGTTTCACGTTCACTAGCTGCCTGTGAAGGTGCTTTATTAGTTGTAGATGCATCACAAGGTGTAGAGGCTCAAACCGTAGCCAATTGTTATACTGCCATTGAACAAGATGTTGAAGTTGTACCGATTTTAAACAAAATTGATTTGCCTGCTGCCGAACCTGAGCGTGTTATTGAGAATATAGAAGATGTAATTGGTATTGATGCACAAGATGCATTACGTGTTAGTGCTAAAACAGGAGAAGGAGTTACGGATGTATTAGAAGCGGTAATAACTAAAATCCCTGCGCCAAGCGGTGATCCTGATGCACCGTTAAAAGCTTTAATCATTGATTCCTGGTTTGATAATTATGTCGGTGTTGTTATGTTGGTACGCGTAATGGATGGAACTCTAAAACCTGGAAACAAAATTCTTTTAATGGCCAATAAGTCGGTATTATTGTGTGAACAGGTTGGGGTGTTTATGCCTAAATCGGTTAACCGTGAGGCTATTAGTGCAGGCGAAGTTGGTTTTATTATTTCGGGTATTAAAGAATTGGGCTTGGCTAAAGTAGGTGATACTGTGACGTTAGCAAATCGACCAGCAGATCGACCGCTGCAAGGCTTTAAAGAAATTAAGCCACAGGTATTTGCAGGCTTATATCCTGTCGAGTCTAATCAATATGATGCGCTACGTGCCGCGCTTGAGAAGCTTAAACTAAATGATTCTTCACTGCAATTTGAGCCTGAAACGTCTCAAGCGTTGGGCTTTGGTTTCCGTTGCGGTTTTCTAGGGTTGCTGCACATGGATATTGTGCAAGAGCGTTTGGAGCGTGAATATGACATGAACCTAATAACGACTGCGCCTACCGTAGTCTATCAGGTTAAAATGAGTGACGGCACCACCGCCGAGATAGAAAACCCTTCAAAATTGCCTGATATTTCAAAAATAGCTGAAATCTGTGAACCTATTATTACAGCGACTATTCTAGCTCCTGAAGAGTATGTGGGTACAATAATAAAATTATGTGTGAGTAAACGGGGTATACAAAAAAATATGCAGTACTTGGGAAAACAAGTAATGCTAACTTATGAGATGCCATTAAATGAAGTTGTTATGGATTTTTTCGATCGTTTAAAGTCGACTAGTAGAGGTTACGCCTCTTTAGATTATGAGTTCAAGGAATTTCGTGCTTCAGATTTAGTAAAGCTAGATATTTTAATAAATGGCGACAAAGTCGATGCGCTTTCATTGATTGTACATCGTAGCAATAGTCAACACCGAGGACGAGATCTGGCTCAAAAAATGCGCCAATTAATTCCACGTCAAATGTTTGATATTGCAGTACAAGCTGCTATTGGTGCACACATAATTGCTAGAGAGAGTGTTAAAGCATTACGAAAAAATGTACTTGCAAAATGTTATGGTGGCGATATCTCGCGTAAACGAAAATTACTAGAGAAACAGAAAGCCGGAAAAAAGCGCATGAAAATGGTCGGCAATGTAGAGATTCCTCAAGAAGCTTTTCTTGCAATATTGCAAGTTGATAATAAATAATGAATTTTAAAATGGGTTACCTCTTCAATAATAATGATAAGTGGCTAACCATATTTGTCTATAATTACAACGATATCATCAGTTTTTTGCAGGAAAAATCATGAACTTCCCATTAGTTTTACTTGTTTTACTTGTTTTTACTGGCAGTATTTGGTTATTAGATCATTTTGTGCTTAGACATAAACGAGCACCTGAAGAAAATGAACCTTGGTGGATAGAGTATCCAAAAAGTTTTTTTCCAATAATTCTAATTGTATTTACACTGCGTTCTTTTGTGA
>JAOULU010000039.1 GCA_029881855.1 Nitrosomonas sp.
GTGTGTCCGATAGTAAATGCGTATTTGCCAGCCAATAACCTCCACTTATGCCCACTATTAGCATGATAATAACTATAAATAATAGTAATGATTTACTCATAAATTTCTTCTTTTCCAACTGCGGCGGTTAATTTTGCTAATGCTTGGTTTGCTTCTGTAAAGGCATTCCAGTATTGCAACTCATGATTGAGTAAAGAAATCTGGCTGCGCAGTAAATTCAGGAAGTCAACTTTACTTACCTGATACCCTGCCAGCATAGAAGCAACTGTTTGCTGTGCTTGAGGAATGATGCCTGTTTTAAATAATACCATTTGGTCTTTGGCACGTTGGAAATTGTAATAGTTTTGTGAGATTTGCATGCGTACATTATTCCATTCATCTTCAAGCGCATATTTATGTTCTAATAACTCACTGCTGCGTTGATCGACGGCTTTGGACTGTTTTCTATGCATAAAAATAGGTATTCGCATGCTTAGATTGAGTGTTAACAAATCTGCACGTTCCATGCCTGTGGATGGTTGGTCTCGACGAAAACCATAATAGGCCCCCAAGTTAAAATCAGGATAATAATCTTTTTTCGCTAAATCTAGCCGAACCTGTGCAGCATCAATTGATTTGCGTTTTGAAGCCAATAAGGCACGATAAGTCTCGGCTTGTTGATAGAGTTTGTCTTCTGATATGACAGTAGGCAATGTTTCAGCAACTTTATCAGGTAACTTTATAAATTGATTGGCTGCTTTTCCTAACAAAGCATTTAATTGAGCAGCGGTATTTTGGCGAGCATTCCTGAGTTTTAGTTGTTGGTCATGTAAATTGGATAATTCCAACTGTGCGAGTAGAATATCTTGTTGTAGTCCTTTGCCAACTTCATATTTGGTGCGTGCGATCTGAATAAACTGGCGTAATAAATGTTGATTGTCACCCACAATGTGTAAGGCATGGTCTAAATAAAATATTTGCCACCAAATATGTTTTACATGGCGCAATAACCACCATTTTGCTTCAGTTACATTATCAAGTGCCGCCGCTGCTTCAAATGAAGCAATTTCTTCTCGTAAAGAAAGCTTACCTGGAAAAGGAAATTGCTGGGAAATACCCGGCCCAAGCTGTGTCATATTCTCTTGGGCGGTATTAAAATTATCTACGGCCATATTTCTGGCGCTAAAACTGATTTCTGGGTCGGGAAGGGTGCCAACTTGTGACGGAATAGTTGCTAACGCTTGTGCACGGGCACGCATTTGTGCCAGATCAGGGTTGTTCTGTAGTGCAAGTTCAACAGCGTTATCTAGTGTCAATATCGTTTGTGATTCTCCCCTTAAAATACTTGAAGGCAAAAATAATACGGCTAGCATTAGCAGCTTCACCAATGCTGGGTAGTGTAAATTAAGCCGTAAATTAATCATGGTTGTATATCTTAAATATAACAATGCAATCAAGGTTGGGATTTCTAGGAAAATGTCGGCTTGTTCATAGGCAAATACTTAAAGCTAAAATTGTCCTTACTATGGCTTTAAATCCTGGAATGGGCGATATTATTCTAATTTTTACTTTATCAGAAAAACTTATCGCTAAAATTATTAGACACTGTGAGAATTGGCATGCTATTTGTTAGATTAATGCTTGATTATTGCAAAACGTTGACCAAGTTGTAACAATTCATCCCAGATGTCGCCTTTGGCTACACCTTTTATTATCTTGTCTATTTTGGCAGCTTGTAATAGTGCTTGTGTTAATAATTTTAAGTTGAGATATTTTGCCGCTGTGACCACTGTTTTTTGTCGGTCTCCCCATAATCGGGCTTCTTTTGTCAATTGTGCGGTTGCTATGCCTCTATCCAAACCCTCTCGTATGACTATTAACTGACGAATTTGTTCAGTTAATGTTGCAAGGATCAGAGGTGGTGCGAATCCTTCACCTTGTAGCCCGATTAATATTCGGTTGTAGCGGGCAGCGTTGGCTGTAATCATGGCGTCTGATAACTTAAATACATCATAACGGGCTACATTGAGTACGGCATCTTTAATTTGTTCGAATGACAAATGCCCTTTAGGATAGAGTAAGGCGAGTTTCATGATTTCTTGATGTGCTGCGAGTAAATTTCCTTCTACTTTATCCGCAAAAAATTGCAGCGTATCAAAGTCAGCCTTTTGTTGTTGTATGCTGAGACGCTGTCCTATCCACTTAGCGAGTTGTGCGTGTTCAACCGCATAGACTTGGAGTACTGTGCCTGCATCTTCAAGGGCTTTAAACCATTTGGTCGATTGACCTTGTTTGTCAATTTTGGGTAAGCTAATCAGGGTGATTGTATCTGGTGGTAGTGACCGACAAAAAGTTTCAATGGCTTTTCCACCCTCTCTGCCCGGTTTGCCAGAAGGTATACGGATGTCCATAATTCTGCGGTCGCCAAATAGTGATAAATTACTACCTGCAGTGAGTAAATCTGACCAGTTAAAGTGATGATCAATCGTTAAGATTTCCCGCTCGGTATAGCCGTTCTGACGTGCATGATTACGAATACGGTCAGCAGCTTCGATAATGAGCAGTGGCTCGTTGCCAAATATTGTGTAGAGTGGTGAGGTTTGTTTTTGTAGCAGACTCGATAGCTGTTCGGATTTTATTCGCATCGGCTATTCAGGTTTCCTAATTGCAGACAGTCGCCAAATAATCTGTTGTATCGCATCTGCTTGCATATCTTTATAGAGCATTCTTTCTTCAGCTTCTTTGGCCAAAATTTGTGCATCTAAGAATGGCAGAATACGCACTAAAGCAATTTCGTTCGTTGGGGTGATTTCTATACCGTTATTGTCAACAAGTTGATAGCTTATCCGAAAAATCAACTGAAATTCACGCACACGTCCACCACCAGAAAGCGATAAGATATTTCTTTGATTGGTTGCACTTAGAATTTTTAAAATAGCTTCTGCATCCTCAGCTTTTTTGACTAAGCGGGTTGTAGTGCTCGCATCAACTGCGCGTTCTAGATCAGCGCCGATAGTGTGTCCTAGTGGTGCAGAAATATGTAAAGATTCAAAGGGTAGATTGGAAATTTGGCCGCGTAATTTAAAACCACATGCAGTGAGTATACACAGTAATGCAATAACAAATGCTATCTGTAGTGTTAGTTTCATTGGTTTTGTTTAATAATTATAATTCAATCGGCTAGATAACAATATTAATTAGTCTGCCTGGCACAACAATTATTTTCTTAACGACTTGCCCATCAAGAAATTTTTGCACTTGTTCATTTTCTAACGCAATTTTCTCGACTGTGTCTCGTTCAGCCTCTTTGGCAACATTTATCTGTGCGCGTAATTTTCCATTGATTTGTACAATTAATTTGATTTCATCTTGAACCAACGCAGAACTATCAGCTTCTGGCCAAGATTGTTCGCTTAACTCAGTGCCGGGTTTTAATTCACGCCATAGCTCATGGCAGATATGTGGAACGATAGGTGAAAGTAATAGCACAATGCTTTCTAATGCTTCTTGCATTAGATTCCGGCTTGCTGGGTCTGTATCTTGCACTTTAGCCAGGCCATTCATTAATTCCATTATGGCTGCAATGGCGGTGTTGAAAGTATGACGACGCCCCAGGTCATCACCTACTTTTGAGATAGTTTGGTGCAACTGGAAACGTAGATATTTTAGTGTTGGTGTCAGCGTCTTATTCAGTGTTGGGTCAATGGTGACCACGCCATGTTGTAAGTGACTATGGGTCTGTTTCCATAAGCGCTTAAGAAAACGGTAAGCACCGTCTACGCCGGTATCCGCCCATTCCAAGGTTTGCGTGGGTGGACTGGCAAACATCATAAATAAGCGCGCAGTATCCGCGCCGTATTCTTCTACTAATTGTTGTGGATCAACACCATTATTTTTTGATTTTGACATGGTTCCAATCCCGCCTGATTCAACAGCTTGTTTGTCAGCAATCAATACAGTACCACAACGTTTTCCTTGCGAGTCAAATTGGATATCGACTTCCATTGGATTGTAGTAGGTAATGCGCCCGCTCTCAGCTTTTCGGTAAAAAATTTCATTTAACACCATGCCTTGTGTTAGCAGATTAGTAAATGGTTCATCAAGGGTTAATAGCCCCAAATCACGCATGACTTTACTCCAGAAGCGTGAGTATAGTAGATGCAAGATGGCATGCTCAATGCCACCAATGTACTGATCTGCTGGTAGCCAATAATTCGCTCGCTCGTCAGTCATGGCTTGATCTTGGTTGGAACAGGTGTAGCGGGCATAATACCAAGATGAATCAACAAAAGTGTCCATGGTGTCAGTTTCCCTGCGAGCGGGTTTGCCGCATTTTGGGCAGGTACATTCATAGAAGGATGGTGTTTTATTGAGTGGATTACCCGAACCATCCGGCACTAGATCTTGCGGCAATACTACCGGTAATTGATCATCCGGTACCGGTACGACACCACAGGATGCACAGTGAATCAATGGGATTGGACAACCCCAGTAGCGTTGTCTTGAGATACCCCAGTCGCGCAAACGGTATTGTACTCGTTTGTCACCTAAGTTCTTTTTTTTGAGTGCGCTGGCTATAGTATCGACAGCCATTTGAAATTCCAATCCAGAGAATTCTCCAGAATCGAAGGTCACGCCATGTTCAACATAAGCTTTGGTTAAAGGTATGTCTATATCGCCATCAATAGGTTTGATTACAGTTTTAATGGGTAATGAATATTGTGTTGCAAATTCAAAGTCACGCTCATCATGCGCAGGTACGGCCATCACTGCACCTTCACCATAGCCCATCAAAACATAATTAGCGATCCATATGGGTAGTTTCTTGCCATTTAGCGGATGAATAACAAACAGGCCGGTGTCCATTCCCTTCTTTTCCTGGGTAGCCAGGTCGGCTTCTTTTATTGCTCCAAGTTTACATTCTTGAATAAACAAGTCCAATTTTGGGTTGTTTTTAGCCGCATGTAGGGCAATGGGGTGCTCTGCGGCAACGGCAACATAGGTTGCACCTTGCAGTGTGTCGGCACGGGTTGTAAACACTTTCAAATCTTGCGGGGTGCCAGAATCTTGATCAGCCGGGAAAATAATGTCCACGCCGTAGCTTTTGCCAATCCAATTTGCTTGCATAGTTTTGACACGCTCAGGCCAACCGGAGAGTGTTTCTAGCGATTCGAGTAACTCATCTGCGTAATCAGTGATTCGCATGTAGTACATAGGGATTTCTCGTTTCTCAACGGGTGCGCCAGTACGCCAGCCACAACCATCAATAACTTGCTCGTTAGCTAAGACCGTTTGGTCAACGGGATCCCAATTGACTGTGCCAGTTTTTTGGTAAGCCAGTCCTTTTTCTAGCATACGTAGAAATAGCCATTGGTTCCAATGGTAATATTCTGGGTCACAAGTAGCCAGTTCACGATCCCAGTCAATACTTAGCCCTAGACTTTTTAATTGCTTTCGCATGTAAGCAATATTGTCGTAGGTCCATTTTGCCGGAGACACATTATTTTGCATGGCAGCATTCTCAGCAGGTAGACCAAAAGCATCCCAGCCCATTGGTTGTAATACGTTGTAACCCTGCATTCGACGATAGCGTGATAATACGTCGCCAATAGTGTAGTTGCGTACATGCCCCATGTGCAGTTTGCCGGAAGGATAGGGAAACATAGATAAGCAATAGTATTTTGGTTTATCGGCAGTTTCGACGGCCTTAAATGCACCGGTTTCTTCCCAATATTGTTGTGCGTTTTTTTCGATTTCTTGAGGGTGGTATTTTTCTTGCATGGAACTTGGCTTGTACAGTAAAAGATTAATTATACCGTGAAGTATATGACGTGATGGCGTCGATTATTTACATTGCCAAGAGTGATTTGATTGATGTATGCCTATGCTTGAGATGCTATTAGAATAAACTGATTTGTTGGCGTGTAAAAACCAGGAGAAAAGGGCCGAATCGTTTTATAGATTGACTAATAGAGGAGGTAATCTTGGGGTGGCTGATGGGGCTCGAACCCACGACAACCGGAATCACAATCCGGGACTCTACCAACTGAGCTACAGCCACCATATCAAAAGGAAAAGTATGGCGATTCAATCGAATTAAATCGACTTAAAATGATTAGCCACAATATTGTTATAACTTTTTGTGGCGTGCCCGACAGGGATCGAACCTGTAACCCCCAGCTTAGAAGGCTGGTGCTCTATCCAATTGAGCTACGGGCACCGATCGGGCGACCCTAAAAAATAGGGTTGTTATTGGTCGGGGTGGAGAGATTTGAACTCCCGACATCCTGGTCCCAAACCAGGCGCGCTACCAGGCTACGCTACACCCCGGAAAAGGCGACACTATACCTTCTCTGGTATAAAACGTCAATTTTCTTGCTTGCGTAAATTGCCATTCAGTAATTCCAAATGCATCTTCAATTACTTGTGTTTTTAAGGGATGGTTTTTGCTGTATTATGCACTCGGTCATAATTTATGGCTAATTAATCCAAAATCATGTAAACAAACGAAAAAATATAACTTGTTATATAATACGTTTTCTGATAAAAAGTACGGTTTTTATACACAACCAGAATTACACAGGAGCATTAAAGATGCCACGAGAGCAACAAAGCAAACAAGTGACTCCCTATCAGCCCAAAGCAGGGGAAGAATATATGAGTCCTGAGCAACTTGAGCATTTTCGTAAGATACTGGATGGTATGAAAATAGAGATGGGTCAAGATATTGACCGTGCAGTACACACAATGCAGGATGAGGCGACGGTTTTTGCAGATCCGAATGATCGAGCCAGTCAAGAATCTGATATGACTCTTGAGCTACGTAATCGCGACAGAGAACGCAAATTGATCAAAAAGATTGATGAGATTATTGGGAAGATAGATGCTGGTGAATATGGTTATTGTGATAGTTGCGGTATAGAGATAGGTTTGAAACGTCTTGAGGCACGTCCTACGGCAACATTGTGTATTGATTGCAAGACGCTTGATGAAATACGAGAAAAACAAATGGCCAAGTAAATCATTTGTTTTCTTGTGTCATAAAAAAACCCTGTTCATTATACAGGGTTTTTTTATGATACTTTACACAAGTATTCTATGCATCAGACGGTTCAGCGTCATTCTCCGCATCATTTTTTGCATCAGCGGCAATCGCTTTCATACTTAAGCGTAGTCGTCCCTTATCATCGGCCTCAAGCACTTTTACACGAACTTGTTGACCTTCACTTAAATGGTCTGAAATATTGTTAACACGTTCATTAGCAATTTGAGAGATATGTAGCAAACCATCTTTACCTGGTAGGACACTGACAATTGCACCAAAATCAAGTAATTTTAATACAGTGCCATCGTAAACTCGTCCAACCTCAACTTCTGCGGTGATATCTTCAATACGTTTTTTGGCAAGTTCGCCACCTTCAGAGCTAACACAAGCAATGGTGACTGAGCCGTCATCTGTGATGTCAATAGTGGTGCCTGTTTCTTCTGTTAATGCACGTATTACTGCGCCACCTTTGCCTATTACATCACGAATTTTTTCAGGATTTATCTTAAGCTTAATAATGCGCGGCGCATGGATAGAAATGTCTTCACGCGTTGATGGCATCGCTTGTTTCATAATCTCAAGAATATGTAAGCGACCTTCTTTAGCCTGAATCAGAGCAGCATGCATAATGTCCTTTGTGATACCTTGGATCTTGATATCCATCTGTAAGGCAGTGATCCCTTGCTCTGTACCAGCTACTTTAAAATCCATATCGCCGAGATGATCTTCGTCACCAAGAATATCGGTGAGTACAGCAAAGCGATTGTCTTCTTTGATCAATCCCATAGCAATGCCTGCAACATGAGCTTTTAACGGAACACCTGCGTCCATTAATGAAAGGCAGCCACCGCAAACTGAGGCCATTGAACTGGAGCCATTTGATTCAGTGACTTCAGAAACCACCCGTAATGAATAGCCAAATTCTTCGAGTGAAGGCAGTACCGCGATTAATGCGCGTTTTGCAAGTCTACCGTGTCCGATCTCACGGCGTTTGGGTGTGCCAACACGCCCTGTTTCTCCAGTGGCATACGGTGGCATGTTGTAATGCAACATAAAACGGTCTGTATAATCACCTTGTAATGAATCAATTCTTTGTTCATCACGTGTCGTGCCAAGTGTTGCAACAGCTAACGCTTGCGTTTCCCCACGTGTGAAAAGTACTGAACCATGTGTGCGTGGCAATACGCCATTACGAATAGTTATTTCTCTAACAGTACGTGTGCCACGCCCATCAATACGGGGCTCCCCATCAAGTATTTGATTACGGACTATTTTAGACTCAAGTGCGAAAAACGCTTCATTAAAAGCTTGTGGGTCAGGCCCATCTTCTGTGCCTATGCCGAGTTCAGTTGAGACGCGTAAATTGATTTCTTTAATGGCTTCTGATCGCGCTTGCTTTTGTTTTATATTGAAGGCTTCACGTAAATCTTTTTCGGCTAATTTGTTAATTTTTTTAATTAAGCTGGTATCTTTCTCGGGTGCAGCCCAATCCCATGCAGTAACGCCTGCCTCATCAGCTAATTCATTTATAGCAGTAATGACTGCTTGCATTTGTTCATGGCCAAAAGTAACTGCACCCAGCATAACGTCTTCTGACAATTCCATAGCTTCTGATTCCACCATGAGAACCGCCTGTTTTGTACCAGCTACAATAAGGTTTAATTTTGTTTCGCCAAGCTCTGTTGTTGTCGGGTTAAGGACATACTCATCATTAATATAGCCAACTCGAGCAGCACCAATAGGGCCATCAAAAGGTATTCCTGATAATACAAGTGCGGCAGAAGCGCCAATTAAAGCTGGAATATCTGCATCAATTTCGTCATCAGAAGAAATGACGGTGGCGATAACTTGTACTTCGTTGTAAAAGCCATCTGGGAAGAGAGGGCGAATCGGGCGATCTATTAATCTTGAGGTGAGTGTTTCTTTCTCGGAAGGTCGTCCTTCACGTTTAAAAAAGCTGCCAGGTATCCTGCCAGCAGCATAAAATTTTTCCTGATAATCAACAGTTAAAGGAAAAAAGTCTTGCCCTTGCTTTACATTCTTTGCGCCAACTACGGTCACCAATACTACTGTATCGTCCATTGTAACCATTACTGCGCCATGTGCTTGTCTAGCTATTTCACCCGTTTCCAGCGTCAGCTGATGGCGTCCGTATGTGATGCTTTTCTTAATAGGTTTCAATTAACAATCCTTTTTTGATGAATATATTCCCATTTAGCTTTGTTTCTATGCATTATTATCAATTATAACTTTGTTTTTATTGAGAACAATTAGTAGATTGGACTGCTAGTCGGGCATAGAATAATTTTTATTTACGTAAGCCGAGACGCTCAATTAGAGTGCGATATGTTTCAACATTACGTTTTTTTAAATAATCAAGTAACTTACGGCGACGGCTAACCATACGTAATAAGCCACGACGTGAATGGTGGTCTTTAACATGCGATTTAAAGTGCCCGATCAGGTCATTGATTCGACTTGTTAAAAGTGCAACTTGAACTTCTGGAGAGCCGGTGTCTCCAGCGGCCCTCTGATAATCACGCACTATCTGTGCTTTTTGATCAGTTGTGACTGACATATATCTATTTCTCCAGTATAAATTACCAAGTGTTTAACTGGCGGGATTTTACTCCTTAATAGGCCCCTTGTCCAAGACAGATCAAGATGCTTAGTTATTTGTAACACCACTGTAGCTTCCGTTGTACTGGAATATTAAGCCCAATGGAATGAA
>JAOULU010000307.1 GCA_029881855.1 Nitrosomonas sp.
TCCAATTGGGCGCTTGCCGCCTTGCTTACTTCCGCTTCATCTTAGAACAACTTGCGAATAGTGTAAGCCGGTTCTTCGTCATCCGTGGTCACTTCAATCTCTTTGTGGACTGTGCCTTGTCACGGTATTTTGCTTTTACGCTGGCATAGGCTCCACGCTCGACCAAGTATACCCACCAGTTGGCACTTCTTTGGGTGTCAGTGATATTGGTGGGATAACTGCACCGCTGGCGGTTTTGGCTTCGACTTTCTTGACGAATAGTAAAAACCCACTGGCAGGTTTGGCAACTACGCCCACTTTACCACCCAATCGCGTCAACAGGTTTAAGTCATGTTCGTTGGTTTGATTTACCACGCCATAGTCTATCGTTCCAAAATCATCACCAAGCTTGGGCTTTAGTTTGTGTTCACCGGCGATACTCTCCAAGATTTCCTTCAATGTGGCGTAACATACCAATCCAGTATCCCCCGATATTACCACGCTGGGGGACGGAAGGGGAAGATATGGAAGAACAATAGAAAAACAAAGTAAAAGAAGTGAGTGTGTAAATGGCTTAAATGCTTGTGTTTACTGTGCTTTCCGGCTTCATTTCCCAATACAAAAATGCGAGAAAATCTCTCCTAATAAATCATCGGCCGTAAGTTGTCCTGTGATAGATGATAATGCATTTTGAGAGAGCTTTAATTCTTCAGCCAGAAGTTCCAACTGATATTCATTTTTGGTATATTCCTGTGCATTTTCTAAGTGTAATTGTGCCTTAGTAAGTGCTTCTAGGTGGCGTTGGCGAGCTGTGAATAAACCTTCGCCAGCAGTATTATATTGCCAGCCAATGCATTCTAATAATTTTTTGCGTAGTAATGTAATACCTGCGCCTGTTTTGGCAGAAACATAAATACTTATGCTATTTTCTTTTTCTTCGATTTTGGGTGTTTTCGTTTCTGCACACAGGTCTATTTTGTTATAAACTGTGATTGTTGGTTTGTCAGTGGGTGGATAGCTCCAAGATTCGTCTTTTTTGGTATGTTTTGTTGGCTGCTGACAGTCGATTAGCCTAATAATCATATCTGCATTTTTAATGGCTGCGTGTGTGCGTTCAATGCCTTTTTGTTCAACGATATCTTCGGTTTCTCTGAGACCAGCTGTATCAATAACATGAATGGGTATACCTTCAATTTTAATAGTCTGCTGAATGGTGTCTCGGGTTGTTCCAGGAATTTCTGTGACAATGGCAATATCATCTTCAGCTAGTTGGTTTAGTAAACTAGATTTGCCAACATTGGGTTGCCCAATTAGAACGACCTTAATGCCTTCTTGCAAGAGCTTGCCTTGTTGTGCTGAGGCCAAAACCTGCGCTAGTTGTTTATGGATGCTGTTTAACCGGTCTTTTATTTGTAATGCTTGTAGGTTATCAATTTCTTCTTCCGGAAAATCAATTATGGCTTCAATAAGCATACGCAGTGTGGTTAGTGCACCCACTAATTCTTCAATTCTCGTTGAGAAATGGCCTTGCAATGAGTGTATTGCGCAGCGAGCACCTTGGGCGGTACTCGCTTCAATAATATCGGCAACACTTTCAGCTTGAACCAAATCCATTTTGTTGTTGAGATATGCGCGTAGTGTAAATTCGCCAGGTTGCGCCAAACGAGCACCGGCTGCTAGGCATTGGTTTAGCAATAAGTTCATAATAGCCGGGCCGCCGTGCCCTTGTAACTCAAGGACATCCTCACCAGTGTAGGAATTGGGTGCTGGAAAATAGAGTGCAATACCTTGGTCAATAACATGACCATTAGTATCAAGAAAATTATTTAAGCTGGCGTTTCGAGGTTTGGGGAGTTTTCCAAGTATAGCTTCGGCCAGGCGCTGAAGATTGTTGCCAGAAATGCGAATAACACCAATACCACCCTGACCAGGTGGTGTTGCAATGGCGGCAATAATTTCAGGGTTCCCCATAAATAATAACCCACATAATTGCTCATATGTAATAGTAAGCGGATAAGCCTATTTACGGAAGCGCCAATTAAATCATGAGTCGGTTTCTTGACTCAGAATTAACCAGCGATTCCCTAGTAAAATGAAATCTCGAGATTTTCATTACTTTTTTCTTGATGTTTTTTTGGCCTTGCTTTTTTGTTTAGCTTTAGTCTTAGGCTTGGTTTTTTCTTTAATTACTGCCGTAGTTTCTTTGGGTTTGTGTTCTTTCTCTTCTTTTGTTTCTTCTTCGGTTTGATGTTTGTCTTCATTTGAGTCTTCATCAGAAGGTGCGGGGAGTTTTAGCGCCTCTTCTTTTTCTTCAGACTTAGCTTTGCCTTTAGTCTTACCTACACTTTTATTTTTTTCTTCTTCTGCTGCTGCTTTCTTCTCAAACATGCGTGTTATCTGCCACTGTTGTGCAATGGAAAGAATATTGTTACAGAGTGAATAAAGCACT
>JAOULU010000308.1 GCA_029881855.1 Nitrosomonas sp.
TGAAAAGGTTTTGGATGGGAAACTGCGGGCTGTTATTTGGGGAATTAGGGGAAATAAAAAACGGGATAAAACCGTAGATTGGTTTTATCCCGCCGTTATAATTGAATTGGCAAAAAACAGTGTGTTATTTTTAGGCTGGCTGATTTAACCGTTTTTACTTATTTGAGTTTAGGCTACCTGTTTGGCTTGAATAGTAGAAAGCTAGGTTTTCAATATCTTCAGCACTTAAAGCTGCAGCCATACCAGCCATGATTGGGTCGCTACGTTCACCAGACTTATAATCATTTAATGTTTTTACAATGTAAGTTCTGTATTGGCCACCAATTTTTGGAAAATTTGGTGCTGGATTGTTACCGTCTGCACCGTGGCATGACGCACAAACTTCTGCTGCTTTACTCTTACCAGCTTCAATATCAGCTGCTATTACTTGCCCGGAAATTAACAGGGCTGCACCGCTCATCGCGGCAATAACAAAATTCTTCATGATTCGTTCCTTGCTTAAATGATTTAATTAATTTCCAGCGTAATAGGCAGCGAAATCTTTGATATCCTGGTCAGATAAAGATTTGACAAGCGCGGTCATGGTTGGATGACTGCGTGTGCCGTTTTTGTAACCTTCAAGCGCCTTGACTAAGTATTCTTCATGTTGTCCGCCAATCTTTGGTACATGATAGACAGTTGGAAAAGCAGTTTTGTAACCGCCGCCAATTCCGTGGCAACCTTCACACATAGAACTCTTTTCTTTTGCAGCGGTAGCGTCACCAGCGGCATGAACTACCCCTGAAAATACAAACAGCATGCTCGAGGCGAGTATTATATTCATAATTATTTTTTGTTTCATGTAAGCCTCCTTCTCTCAAAAGTTGAACTTTAAACGATGCGCCTTATTTGGTCAATGAATAGTGAGTATGTCCATGTTGTTTATAGGGAAATTGCCATTGCAAGATCTACCTATTTACAGCATTTTTTGACTCCAATTCTTCCCACCTTTCAAGGCACTCCGTTAACTCTTTTTCAACCGTAGAAAAGCGTGATTGCAAAGCTTTTGCTTCATCAGGTTTATCACAATAAATAGCAGAATCATTTAATTGCAATGCAATATTTGCCTGTTCTTGCTCCAATGTTTCAATTCTTTCAGGTAACGCTTTAAGCTCGCGAGCTTCCAGATAACTGAGTTTTTTGGCTCGAGTTGATGGTCTGGTTGATTTGTTTTTTGTAGTTGATGAAGAATCTGATTGTTGAGAATTTATTTTTTCTTTAGTTAAATTTTCTTGCGTTTTTTTTGCACGCGCCCAATCTTCATAACCACCAATATACTCTTTAAGTATACCATTACCTTCGAATGCAATGACCTGTGTTACGACATTATCAAGAAATTCTCTATCATGACTGACAAGAAAAAGTGTCCCAGTATAATTTTGTAATAACGTTTCTAGTAGTTCAAGTGTTTCAATATCCAGGTCATTTGTGGGTTCATCTAGTACTAATACATTTGCTGGGCGTGTAAATAAACGAGCTAATAATAAACGGTTGCGTTCACCACCAGACAGTGATTTAACAGGAGAGCGTGCGCGTTGTGGCGGGAATAAGAAATCCTCCAGATAGCTGATGACATGTTTTCGTTTGCCATTGATTTCGACAAACTCGGAGCCTTGGCTGATGGTGTCAGTTAGCGTCATTTCTTCATCTAACTGTTCACGCATTTGGTCAAAGTAAGCAACGGATAATTTTGTGCCTTGCTGGACCAGGCCGCTATCAGGTTGTAATTCACCCAGAATTAATTTTAGTAAAGTGGATTTGCCGATGCCGTTGGGGCCCAATAACCCCACTTTGTCACCACGCATAATGCGGCAGGAAAAGTCTTTGATGATAATGTTATCGTCATAGCGTTTGCCGACATTTTCCAGTTCTGCAACTAACTTGCCAGTGCGTTCCCCGGCATCTACATTAATATTGGCTTTGCCAACACGTTCTCTTCGTGCAGCGCGTTCCAAGCGCAAAGCTTGCAATTGTCTTACTCTGCCTTCGTTGCGTGTGCGCCGTGCTTGAATGCCTTTGCGTATCCAAACTTCTTCTTGTGCCAGCACTTTGTCAAACTTCTGATTGTGTACAGCTTCAATCTCAAGCATTTCAGCTTTTTTCTGTTGGTAATCGGTAAATTTGCCAGCAAAAGACTCCAAGTTTCCGCGATCCAGTTCAATAATTCGAGTGGCAACGTTATCCAGAAAACGCCGGTCATGTGTAATTAATAAAACGCTACCAGGAAAATCCTTGAGCAACTCTTCTAGCCATTCAATAGAGGAAAAATCCAAGTGATTAGTGGGTTCGTCCAGGAGCAAAACATCAGGAGATATAACCAGTGCGCGGGCCAGTGCAACCCGTTTTTTTAATCCACCTGAGAGATGTTCAATGCGTGTGTCTGCAG
>JAOULU010000309.1 GCA_029881855.1 Nitrosomonas sp.
TCGAAAGGAAAAGTGTGCTGAAATTCCAGCTGTGACTCATGTGGATGGTTCGGGGCGGTTACAAACGGTATATCAAGAAACCAACCCACGTTACTATCGACTGATCAAAGCTTTTGATCAAATAACAGGGGTGCCGATCGTGTTAAATACTTCTTTTAATGAGAATGAGCCAGTAGTTTGTCGCCCGGAAGAAGCGCTGAACTGTTTCCTGCGCACAAAAATGGATGTATTAGTGTTGGGAAATTGGTTTATTCAGCGTGTTTAATAAGATTAATAACTTGTCATATTTTCTGATTATATGGTAAGTAAAGTTAGCATTATCACAGTTTGTCATAATAGTGCTGAGACAATAGGGGATACTATAGAGTCCGTACTCTCTCAAGACTATCCATGCATCGAGTACATTATTATTGATGGTGGCTCGACAGATAGAACGATGGATATCATTCGAGAGTATGGAGACAAGATCGATATTGTGATTTCTGAGCCTGATAAAGGTATCTATGATGCAATGAATAAAGGCATTCACGCCGCGAGCGGTGATGTGGTGGGTTTGTTGAATTCTGATGATTTTTATGCTGATGAAACGTCGGTTAGTCAGTTAATTGAATGTATGGAGAATGCAGATACTGATACGGTTTTTGCTGATCTGGTTGTTGTAGATGCTAAAAATACAGACCATGTCGTGCGGTATTATGATTCCAGTAATTTCCATCCAAGGCGACTGCGTTATGGCTGGATGCCAGCCCATCCAACCTTTATGGTGAGGCGTGATCTATATATAAGGTATGGTGGTTTCTTACTGGACTACCAAATTGCAGCAGATTATGAGATGGTTGTGCGTCTTTTTCATACAGCAGGAGCCAGTTATATATATTTACCTGTTGTTGTTATAAAGATGCGTGCAGGTGGAGCCAGTACTAGTGGCTTGAAGAGCAGTTGGGTTCTTAATAAAGAGATAATTCGAGCATGTCGTACTAATGGAATTGAAACCAGTTTTTTCAGGTTGTTACCCAAGATTCCAGTGAAACTGATGGAATATATACGCAGACCAAAGTGAAACTTATTACAGGTGCAGATGGTTTTTTGGGTAGCGCCATTCTGGCCGCATTGAAAGCAAAAGGTGTTCCCGTTAGAGGTGCAGTTCGCTCCTTGGCTAAAGAGCATAATGTGGCTATTGGCAATATAGGACCAGATACTAATTGGTTACCCGCATTGAAAGGTGTTGATACCGTTGTTCATACTGCTGCCCGCGTACATATTATGGATGATAAAGCGAGTGATCCTTTGTCTGTTTTTCGCAGTGTTAATGTGGAAGGCACTCGTCGTTTAGCAGAGCAATCTATTCAGTCAGGGGTTCGTCGCTTTATTTTTATTAGCTCCATTAAGGTCAATGGTGAGACAACGGATTTAGATGTATTCACACCTTTCGATCCTCCACATCCAGAGGATGCTTATTCCCAATCCAAGTGGGAAGCAGAACAGGCTTTGCATAAGATAGCTGATAATACTGGTCTAGAGGTTGTTATCATTCGCCCACCGCTGGTTTATGGACCAGGTGTGAAGGCTAATTTTTTAACTATGATGCGCTATCTGCATAAAGGACTACCGTTACCGCTGGGCGCTATACATAATAAACGCAGTTTAGTGGCATTGGATAATCTGGTGGATTTGATTATGGTTTGTATTGATCACCCAGCTGCCGCAAACCAAACTTTTCTAGTCAGTGATGATGAGGACCTATCAACAACCGAGTTGCTACAGCGAATATCAATAGCCTTGGGAAAACCATCACGACTGTTGCCGATAACAGCTGGTTTATTAAAAACAGGAGCAGCGCTCTTAGGGAAGAAGAAGATGGCTCAACGTTTGCTCGGATCATTACAAATTGATATTACCAACACCAAAAATATATTGAATTGGACCCCACCAATTAGTGTAGATGAAGCCTTGAGAAAAACGGCCGAGGATTTTTTGGTTCGGCAATAGAATTGTAAATATAAAGGGTTAATTTTAAATATTGATGTTTTATGCAGGGTTGTTTTTGTTTGTGTTTGTTGTATCCTGGTTCTTGACCAAGGTGCTACTGCGTTATGCTTTAAGTAAAAATTTACTGGATATTCCCAATAGACGCAGTTCACATTTGCTACCGACACCCCGTGGTGGTGGGATGGCAATTGTTGTAACTTTTTACATTGGCTTATTGTTAATGGCGGGGTTTGTTCAACTTGAGCCATCAATATTAGTGGGTTTGATTGGAGCAGGGGTGGTCGTTGCTTCTGTTGGTTTCATTGATGATCATCGACATATTGCTGCTCGTTGGCGATTATTGGTACATTTTGTTGCAGCTGGCTGGCTCCTGTTTTGGTTAGGTGGATTACCACCAGCATTAGCAGAATTTTCATTTGTTTGGGGGAAT
>JAOULU010000040.1 GCA_029881855.1 Nitrosomonas sp.
CAGCCTCACCCAAACGGATGCGGTCAGCAGCCAGCGCCACAGACTGCAAGCCAGAAGCACAAAAACGATTCACGGTCATACCTGAGACACTATCAGGCAATCCAGCCAATAACACAGCAACACGCGCCACATTAATCCCCTGCTCCGCTTCAGGCATTGCGCAGCCAACAATCACATCATCTATGGCAGCTGGATCCAGCCCATTACATTGGGCCATAACCGCTTTTAATACATGCACGAGCATGTCATCTGGCCTTACATTTCTGAACATACCTCGTGGCGCCTTACCGACAGGTGTACGTGTAGCAGCTACAATATAGGCATCTTGGGTTTGCTTGGTCATCAGTTTCTCCTTTGATCATAAAACCAGAAATACTTCCTGGTTTCTGGAATCAGTTCCTAAGTGGCTTACCTGTTTTCATCGTATGTTCGACACGTGCTTGCGTTTTTTCTGTTGCAAGTAACTCAATAAATGCTGTTCTTTCAAGCTCTAGAAACCAGTCCTCATCTACCAGACTGCCTGGTGTGAGATCGCCACCGCACATGACATGAGCTACCTTGCTGCCAATTAAATGATCATGTTCAGAGATAAATCCGCCTTCACGCATGTTAACAAGTAGGCTTTGTATTGTTGCAATACCTGTGCTGCCAGCTACTGGAATTTGCCTGGTTTTAAGTGGCGGGCGATAACCGCCTTCTGCTAATGCAAGCGCATGTATTTTAGCAACATGCAACAACTCAAAACGATGCATCACCACTTGATCTGATGACCGTAGAAATCCCATTACTTTAGCTTGTTCTGCACTTTTTGCTAATTCCGCCATAGCCACAGTTTGAAAATATTTTTTTAATTGTGGAAATGGATCACCTTCTAAAGAATTTTGTGCTGCTCTGAGTGCAAATTCTTTACATCCACCACCCGCTGGCAATAGGCCCACACCAACTTCAACCAAACCAATATAACTTTCCAATGTGGCAACTGCACGATCACAATGCATTACGAATTCACAACCACCACCCAGCGCCAATCCATCTACAGCAGCTATCGTTGGCACCATGGAATATCGAAGCGCTTGTGAAACTTGTTGGAATTGTTCCACCATGGCCTTAACTTCGGCTAATTTCTTTGCCATTAAAACATCAGCAAGATCTAATTCACGCGCTGCTTTAAGAACAGTCGACTGTGCAGATTTCTTGAAATCTCTAAAAAACCTATCAAATGCCGAAGGTTTATAAGGGGGTGCATTAGTTGTTTGTGTGTCTTTTTTAGGTTTTTCTGTTACTTTCTTTAAATTAGCACCTGCGGAAAATGGTGGCTCAGTTTGCCAGATGACCAAAGCACGCCAATTTTGCTCAGCCTCTTTGATGGCCTGCAGCACACCATCGAGTACATCAACACCTATCGTATGCATTTTAGTCTTGAAACTCAGTATGGCAATTTGGTCTCCACTATGCCACATTCTGACGGCATCATTTTCAAAAATAGTTTCACCATAAATTGCCGTTTCGCCTATCAGACGGTCTGGGTATAACTGCCGCTGATAAACTGACAAATCAGATCGTCTTTGTGTTGTCTTATCGACCGGCGCAAATGACCCTAATGCAGAATGGACACTTTGTGTTTCACTCTCAGCAATGTCCATAACCCAATCAGGCAACGGAGCTTGACTCATGCTTTTACCCGCAGCAATATCTTCTTTGATCCATATGGCAATTTGCTTCCAACCCGCTGACTGCCAGATTTCAAAAGGTCCTTGATTCCAACCAAAGCCCCATCGTATCGCCAGATCTAAATCACGCGTATTATCAGCTATGGATTCAAGATGCACCGCACAATAATGAAATAAATCACGAAATATTGACCATAAGAATTGTGCCTGAGGTTGCTGGCTATTACGTAACTCAGCAAACTTCTTCGGTGGACTATTGTATTTCAACAGTTGTTGAATATCAGCATCAACCTCACCTACGGACAAGCGGTAAGTATTCGTAGCGATATCTAAAACATGTATCTCCTTACCATTTTTCTGATAGACACCTCGTTTAACTTTCTGTCCAAGTGCGCCATCATTAATCAAGTTTTGTAACCAATCTGGCACTGTAAAATAAGAATGCCATGCGTCATCCGGTAATGTGTCGCGCATCGTATTGACAACATGTGCCAATGTGTCTAAACCAACTACATCAGCAGTTCGAAACGTCGCGCTTTTGGGTCGCTCAATCAATGCACCTGTCAGTGCATCTACCAAATCAAAACCGAAACCAAACGCCTTACCATGATGCATAGTTGCCAATAGGGAAAACACACCAACTCTATTGGCAATAAAATTCGGTGTATCTTTAGCACGGATAACCCCTTTCCCTAAATACGTTACTAAAAACGCTTCAAGCTGATCTAACATCTCAGAATCACTAGTACTACAGGCTACTAATTCAACCAGATGCATATAACGTGGCGGATTAAAAAAATGGATGCCGCAAAAACGATGACGCAGCTCTTCTGGAAACGCGTCAGCCAATTGGTTGATTGATAAGCCGGAAGTATTGCTGGCAAATATTGTCTGGCTTCCAAGGTATGGCACAACTTTTTGATACAAATCACGCTTCCAATCCATACGCTCAGCAATAGCTTCAATTACCAAATCGCAATCTTTAAGTAACTCTAGATGTTGATCGTAGTTGGCCGGTTGGATATAAATTGCTTTATCTGGAATCGATAAAGGGGCAGGTTCTTGTTTTTTTAATTTCTCTACGGCTTTATTGATATTTATATTAGGGTTATCTGCATCACCTGGCAATTCAAATAACAATGTTTCAATATTGGCATTAATTAAATGCGCTGCAATTTGTGCACCCATAACACCTGCACCCAATACCGCAGCTTTACGTACCTTAAAGTTATTGTTACTCAATTTCGCCTCCTACTTGATCCGGTTATGAGATAACTTTGATACAACAACCCTATTGATATCTAAGGAAATACCAATCTATGGAAAAATCTATAAGCTTATGGCAAATAATTTCATTGCAATAATACTAGTCTAGACAACAGACAGTAATTTCTTACAGTTTATATACAATGTAATAAAAAATTAAACTCGAAATTTATAATTAGCAATTTATCTGTCCCAGTTTAAATTTGTTTAAAAAATATTCTACGAATGACATGTATTCCATACCCATTTAATAAAGAGTACAAGTATGGTTTATAAAGAGCAAGTTTGATTTAAGTTTTTACATCAGCTAAGAACAATCCAATTTTTATGTTTTATCTATTTGAATAGAATTTATTCTGATTAATCTTCTCTCCAAGACAATTTCAAGCTAAAAAAGCGCAAATAATTCATTGAATACCCGAATAAATAGCCTTTTTCCATGATTGCATGTGATATCAAAAGCCCAAGACGTTATAATAACGTCCAAAAATTAAATATTAATCTGACAAACCTTACAAGATGCCAAATCCACTTTTTCAGAGAACACCTTTATTAGATGGTGATGATGTCCACGCAAAAAGAGAAGAAATACGCAGTTATTTTCACACAACCCTCGATCGTTATGAACAACTTTTCAATACGCTTCGTAATAATGAAGCTTATTTTAAGAAATCCATATCGTTACGCCATCCTCTGATTTTCTACTATGGACACACAGCAACTTTTTTTGTCAACAAACTGGTTCTTGCTGGCTTAATTACCGAACGAATAAACCCCAAGTTTGAATCGATGTTTGCGGTTGGCGTAGACGAAATGAGTTGGGACGATTTGGACAATACGCATTATGACTGGCCAAGCGTTGCTGATGTACATAATTACCGCAATAAATTACGTGATATTGTGGACAAACTCATTACAGAACTACCTTTATCTTTACCCATTACATGGGAGAGTGCTTGGTGGCCCATTATCATGGGTGTAGAACATGAACGTATCCATTTAGAAACATCATCCGTACTCATCCGCCAACATGCAATTGAATACGTACAACCACATCCTGAATGGGCTGCTTGCCAGAAAACGGGTCCTGCGCCAGAAAATACATTGATAGCTGTTTCAGCTGGAAATATTGAAATTGGTAAAAACAAAGCTAACCATAAACATTATGGCTGGGACAATGAGTATGGTCACCATACCGCACAAGTTGCCGCCTTTCAAGCCAGCCGCTATCTGGTTAGTAATCAGGAATTTCTGTCATTCATGCAGGCCGATGGTTACCAAAACGACAACTATTGGGAAGAAGAAGGTCTCTCATGGCGTAAATTCACCCAGTCTGAACACCCTGTATTTTGGATTAAGAAAGGTAGTGATTGGATTATGCGTACCATGACTGATGAGATTCCCATGCCTTGGGATTGGCCTGTCGATGTTAATTACCATGAAGCAAAAGCTTTTTGTAATTGGAAGACCGCAGTAACCGGGCAACCGGTTAGGTTGCCAACTGAGGACGAATGGTATCGGTTGTATGATGTCGCAAATCTTACAGAGGTACCACTAAACGAACCTGCGGTTGGTAATCTACATCTGGATTACTATGCATCAAGTTGTCCGGTTAATGAATTTGCGCAAGGTGATTTTTTTGATATTGTTGGCAATACCTGGCAGTGGACTGAAACACCGACTTACCCATTTGAAGGTTTTGATGTGCACCCGTTGTATGACGACTTTACTACTCCGACCTATGATAATCAGCACAATCTCATCAAAGGTGGTTCATGGGTAGCTTGTGGCAATGAAACACTTAGAAGTGCACGCTACGCATTTCGGCGGCATTTTTTCCAGCATGCCGGATTTCGTTATGTCGTTTCAGCTGTGCCCGCTAAAACACAAAGCTCAAATTATGAGACTAATAAATTACTGTCAGAATATGGTGAATTTCATTATGGAGACACCTATTTTGATGTACCAAACTTTCCTAAAGCACTCGCAGAAATTGCCATTGCTGCAATGGGTAACCGCACGGCACATACTGCACTGGATTTAGGTTGTGCGTCCGGACGTTCTACTTTTGAACTTGCACGTCATTTTGATCATGTCACCGGTATTGATTTTTCTGCCCGTTTTATTGGCCAGGGCGTACAACTTGCACAGCAAGGTGTTCTAAGATACACCTTAACCGATGAGGGAGAACTTGTATCCTATAAGGAACGCACACTTGCCGGCTTGGGTTTAGATGACGTTAAAGATAAAGTTGAATTTTATCAAGGTGATGCCTGTAACCTAAAACCTCTCTTTTGCGGCTATGACTTAATTCTTGCTGCCAACTTAATAGACCGTCTCTATGATCCGTCTAAACTACTCAACACCATTCACACACTCATTAACTCGGGGGGCTTACTGATGATTTCTTCACCATATACATGGCTTACCGAGCACACAAAAAAAGAAGACTGGATTGGTGGATACAAGCGTGATGGTGAAAACTTCACAACACTAGATGGTCTAAAAGAAATATTGGGACAACATTTCAAATTAATTCAGGGCCCACAAGCTGTACCTTTTGTAATCCGTGAAACCAAGCGTAAATTCCAACATACTTTGTCTGAGGTTACCATCTGGGAGAAAATTACTTGAGCAGTCGTTTCGACTTCGACCAAGAGATTAGCCGCACAGACACATGCAGCTTAAAATATGATGGACGGCAGAATATGTTTGGAAGGAATGATGTTATTCCTGCTTGGGTGGCTGACATGGATTTTGCCACGCCACCCGCCGTCACACAGGCTTTGATTGAACGTGCCAACCATCCGATCTATGGTTACACTTTATTTCCTGACAGTTTATATCACTCCATTATAGATTGGATGTTTCAGCGACATGGCTGGAGCATTGAACGTGAATGGATTGTCATGTGCCCAGGCGTTGTACCTTCACTGAATGCCGCCGTGATGGCATTCACTAAACCCGGTGAATCTGTCATTATTCAACCCCCCGTTTATTTCCCATTTTTCTCAGCCGTCACCCAGACCGGTAGAAAACTATCCGAAAACCCACTGCTACTGGATAACGGACGCTACACAATTGACTTTGATCATTTCGAACAATGTGCCAGTGATGCAAATTTACTGTTATTGTGTTCCCCACATAATCCAGTCGGTAGAGTTTGGCATCCATCTGAACTAGAACGCCTGCTGCAAATTGCTGATAATCACAATCTGATTATCTTCTCTGATGAAATTCATGCCGACTTAATATATCCAGGCAATCAACACCATGTGTTAAGTACTTTTGCTGCAACTAACGCAAAAGTAATGACTGCCATGACGCCGAGCAAAACTTTTAATATTCCAGGGCTCAATCTTTCCGCTTTAATTATCCCGGACAAGCAGATTCGCTCTGCCATTAACAAAATCTTCAGCACTATGCATATCAGCGCATCCAATCCCTTCAGTATTGTGGCCTTCGAAGCAGCCTATCGTGAAGGCGGAGAATGGCTAGAAGCACTACTAATATATCTACAAGACACGCGTGATTATGTCGACGCTTTTCTAACAGAACATTTACCCGAAATTAAACTAACCAAAACAGAAGGGACTTATCTATTATGGTTAGACTGTCATAAACTACAAATGGATGATAATCAACTCAAACATTTCATGATTCATGAAGCAGGTATCGGTATGAGTCCAGGCACACTATTTGGTAAAGAAGGCAGTAGATTTATGCGTTTAAATATTGGTGCACCACGTCAAACCATTATAAAAATACTGGAGCGACTTAAGCGGGCACATGACAAAACCAAAATATAACTGAAATAGTTACACACAATCACTTAAAGTAATTGGAGCTGGCGATCTACCAGGATCATAAGTTCTACGTTTGTCATTTCAGGCGCAACTTTATTGCCATTGTCGTCCTTTGTTATTTTTACTGTAACATTTGCATTAGGATCTTGCATCATCACTTCGTTGCTTACAATATACAATTCCGAACTTACCTGGGTTGATCTGCTACTAGTTTAACGGAGAGTTTACCCAGCACACTTCAACGCCAGGTTTTCGGAACTCATATAACCGATGCTAGAATGTCGCCTTACCCGGTTGTAGTAAGCCTCGAGATACCAGAATAAAGATTGTCTGGCTTGTTCTCGATTTTCATAATTGCGTTGATAGACCAGCTCGGTCTTTAGCGTATGGAAGAAACTTTCGCAAACGGCATTATCATAACAATTACCTTTGCCACTCATGCTGCATTTCAGTTGATGATTAGTGATTAGTCGTTGATAATCTTTTGAACAATATTGACTGCCCCGGTCACCGTGCACCATCACGTCTTTTGGATGACTAAGACTACTTAGCGCCATTTTCAATGTGTTGCAGGCCAAGACCGACTTCATGTGTTTATCCATTGCCCAGCCAATTACTTTGCGTGAGTAAAGGTCAACAATGACGGCAAGATGAATCCACTTCTGACCAACCCTGACATAAGTAATATCACCGACCCAGGCTTTATCTGGTTTGTTCACGGTAAAAACCTGATTCAGCAAGTTGGGTGTAATCGCTTTATTGTGTGCGCTATCGGTCGTGTGTTTGAATTTTCTTTTAATAATGGCATGAAGACCCATTTGGCACATACGTCGTCGTATACGGTCACGTGTGCCTGAATAGATGCCTGACTCCAACTCAACATAAATACGTCGATAGCCATACAGTCCTCTGTGTTGCCAGTAAATCTTGGCAATTTTATGATCTAATTGACCGTTTTCTTGAGATCTTCGAGAGGGTTTACGCTTTAGCCAGGCGTAATAACCACTAGACGATACAGCTACCAGGTCAATTAACCGCTTCAGTGATAACTCGGCAGTGCGGCGAGCAGACTGAACAAAGGCGTACTTTACACGTGCTCCTTGGCGAAGTATGCCGCCACTTTTTTAACAGAGCAATCTCCTGTTTACGCAGTGCCAATTCTTTCCTGGAAGCCCGCAATTCCCGCTCCAGCGCTTGATAACTTTGTTTGTCGGGCTTCCCGCCCTTAAGGGGGTTGATTGTTCTTTGTCGATATGGATTTTCGCATCCAATTGCCAAATGTTTGATAATTGATGCCCAAGTCTAATGCAATTTCGCTGTAGGGGCGATTACTGTTTTGTGCAATGCCAACAGCCTCGTCTTTAAAATCTTGATCGTAGTTCTTTCTCATCGGAAAACCGCTCTTCTGTCAATTAAAAGGTCTCCGTTAAACTATGAATACATCATTTGATTTGAGATATCTATTTTATCGCTTATCAGTAAAATAATAATCCATATCATTACACTTAAAACAAGTGGAAGTATGTAATACTAAAAAAGTTTAAGTTCTTTTTGTTTCATTGATAGATATAGTTTTTTAATAATTATCACCAAATATTCTTTAACATTAATACTAAAAAACAATTATCATCACATCTTCTTTAAGTAAGCAAAGTTATTATAGGCACCACCTATGTTCATCAGTGTTCTAGATCTTTTCAAAATTGGCATTGGCCCATCCAGTTCTCATACTATGGGACCAATGGTTGCAGCAAAGAATTTTCGTGATCGTATACAAGAATTTCTTGCCAACAATACATGTCAAACAGCACTTCATATCCGTTGTACTTTAAGAGGATCATTGGCATTTACAGGTAGAGGACATGCCACTGACCGCGCTATTATATTGGGTCTGCATGATTTCACTCCAAAACAACTTGCCACTCAAAATGTTAATGAATTAGTCAACAAGCTCTCACAATTGAACGTTATCAAAATTGATGGATTAGAACCCATTCGTTTTTGCCCCGCCGAAGACATTGTTTTTGACCGAGGCGCCCCACTGCCCGAACATCCAAACGGTATTATTCTTGAGTTATTCGAGGCAAACAAAAATAATTTGCCGAACGAAATTCAAGTCAGGCCAGATCTAACTCAAATTGAAATAATGGGTCATCCAATATTAGTGGAAACTTATTTTTCTATTGGTGGCGGATTCATTGCCACAATCTCTGAAATTGGTCAATTGGTCGCACCATTACAGATGGAAACAACAAATTCATGCGGATTTCCGTTTGATTGTGCCGATCAAATGATGAAAATGTCTACTGATAGCAGCCTGTCTATCGCCGCCATGAAACGCAGCAATGAGCTCGAACGCATTAGCGAAGTTGAGCTTAATGATGGATTGGATGCAATATGGCATGCCATGCAAACCTGTATTGAAAATGGTCTAATTACCGAAGGCCAATTACCGGGTGGTCTGAATATAAAACGACGTGCCAAGACCTTATATCAACAATTACAGGATAATCCTCAAAAAGCGAACCTCAATGACTGGCTATGTGCATATGCAATGGCAGTCAATGAGGAAAACGCTGCTGGTCATATGGTTGTTACTGCGCCTACTAATGGTGCTGCTGGTGTTATCCCCGCCGTTATTTATTATGCTGTAAAACATGAAAATGCCACATTGGAGCAAGTACGTGAGTTTCTATTAGTATCCGGTGCAATTGGCGGCCTGATAAAGCATAATAGCTCTATTTCAGGTGCTGAAGTGGGTTGTCAAGGTGAAGTTGGCTCCGCCTCTGCCATGGCTGCTGCTGGTTTATGTGCAATACAAGGTGGCACAACTGAACAAATAGAAAATGCTGCGGAAATAGCATTAGAACACCACCTTGGTATGACCTGCGACCCAGTCGGTAGTCTCGTCCAAGTGCCGTGTATCGA
>JAOULU010000310.1 GCA_029881855.1 Nitrosomonas sp.
TTGTGCTGCTTGCTGAGGAGAATAATTACTTGTTACATAACCTTGTGCATGTATTTGTGTATGTAAAAGAGGTGTGACGGTTAACTTCCCCTTTCCCAATTTAATGATAAGTAACTTTTTGCCGCATGTCGTAACAACAATGGCTGTGTGGCGATGCTGGTTTATAAGTACTGTAGGTTGCATTGTCCGTAAGTAAGAGTATCTGTGTTAGTTAATTATGCCGCTATTTTAAAGCGAGTTGTAATAAAAAAAGAATTTTCTGGTTCTTGTTTTAGCTTAGTACTGATGCCGTCAATAAATAAATTTTTACCGTAAAAAAGATTAGTTTAACGAATAAATCACTCAAATATTGTTTCTTAGGTTAATTTAGACCCGAATCAGTAAGGACAAGCTATTATTCAGATGAAATTAACTGACTTAAAAAAATGGGAAGGTTACTGGGGCCAGCTTCGTACTGCATTGCTAGATCCTAAAGTAAATGAAGAGAATCTAGAAGCAGCATTGCGCGAGGCTCGTGACAAGATGCCAGTGCCCGTCCTTTGGCTGATAGGAAAGACGCAAGCAGGCAAGACATCAATCATCAGAGCGTTAACGGGTAGCGAAGCAGCCGTAATTGGGAACGGTTTTCAACCCTGTACCCGTAGTTCTTCCTTTTATAATTTTCCAATAGATGGTCCAGTTGTAAAATTTCTTGATACACGTGGTTTGGGTGAAATTTCGTATAATCCTAGTGACGATATACAGTATTGTGAATCTGAAGCACATTTAATGATTGCAGTGATGAAGGTTGCTGATATCAAACAAGATGCAGTATTTGATGTGCTACAAACTGTGCGTCAACGTCATCCTGAATGGCCTTTATTGATTGTGCAAACAGGTCTACATGAACTATATCCCAAAGGGGTTGGGCATATTAATCCTTGGCCTTACAATAAAGACCCATTACCAGATGCTGTTCCAGTGACACTAAAACGTGCGTTACTTGCACAACGTCGTGCTGCCGAGAAATTGCCAGGCTTTGCCCCAGTATGTTGGGTTGCTGTGGATTTGACGCTACCCGAGGATGGATTTGAACCCACTGATTATGGGCTAGAAGCATTGTGGTTAGCGATTGAGTCACTTTCGTCACATGGTTTGCGGCATTTGTTGAGTGGTGACAAGGAAATTCATGATCTTTTTGCACGTACAGCTCACCAGCAAATTGTTAGTTATTCTTACACTGCTACAGGGTTGGGTGCATTGCCAGTAGTAGATTTAATCACAGTGTCAGCGGTTCAAGCTAAGCTGTTGCACAGTTTAGCGGTAATTTATGGGCAACGCTGGGATAAACAGACAATTAGTGAATTCTTGGGATTAGTGGGTGCGGGTGTGGCATCTGGATATGTTGCACGTATGTTGGGTCGTGCAGTGACTAAAGTGATTCCGGTCTGGGGGCAAACTGTGGGTGCGGTTTGGGGTGCAAGCTCCAGTGGCGCAACAACATATGCACTGGGAAAAGCATCTGTGTATTTTTTCACACGACGCAAGGATGGTCTAAATGTTGATTCTGAGACATTGCGTAGAATTTATACTGATGCGTTTAAAAGTGGAACATCCATACTTAAAGACCACTTACGTGGCAAATCGGTATGAAATCTTTGCTCGCCAATATTGACTCCCTAAAAGTACTTGTCGTTGTTTTGCTGATATTGCCATTTGTGGTTGTGTTTGGATTTGGGATATTGTGGCTATGGCAGAGTGGTTATATGTTTCATTGGCTTACAGCTATGGTTGCATTTGGCGGTATGGGTTATGGCTTACAGCAATTATTAATACAGCGAGAACGCAAACTGTTGGCTGAGGCTGTAACTGAACCTAATCCTGATTGGCCGCCGAGCGCTGACAAGGCATGGCAACAAGTGGAGTCATTAGCCAAGGCATGTGATCCGAAAGAATGGCCACTTGATGATGAAGCATGGGTTTTTGATTTAGGCCAGCGTACGTTGGAAATTGTGGCGCGTTGTTATCATCCACAAGTAGAACGACCATTACTTGAGCTGACATTGCCACACACATTATTGATTATTGAGCGGGCAAGTCGTGATTTGCGCAAAGATGTGGCGGAAAACATTCCTTTTAGTAATCGCCTGACCATTGGAGATTTTTTTCGCTTGAAACGTTGGAAAGCTAAGGCAGAAAAAGTATTTAATGTTTACAGGGCGGGTAGTGTGGTTGTTAATCCGATAAATGCCTTACTCGGCGAAACTTGGCGACATTTACGTGAACGTAGTTTTGATCAGGCTCGTGGTGAGTTGCATCGCTGGTTCTTACGCGCCTATGTGCACAAAGTTGGCTATTATGCTATTGATCTTTACAGTGGTCGCTTGTCGTTGCATGATGACGATGATGATGTGGCATCAAGAACATCGGCATCCAGT
>JAOULU010000041.1 GCA_029881855.1 Nitrosomonas sp.
AGGCGGTGGCAAATCACTTTGTTATCAAATTCCCGCATTATTAAGAGAAGGTGTTGCGGTGATTGTGTCACCATTGATTGCACTAATGCAGAATCAAGTTGCGGCATTGCATGAAGTTGGAGTGCGTGCTGCATTTTTGAATTCTTCTTTGTCGCATGAAGACGCGGCTGAAGTGGAGCGGAATATCCTTGCAGGTGAATATGATTTGCTTTATATTGCGCCGGAACGATTATTGACTTCGCGATTTCTACATTTGTTGAAGCGGCTACCTGTCGCCTTGTTTGCAATTGATGAGGCACATTGTGTGTCGCAGTGGGGGCATGATTTTCGTCCAGAGTATAGCCAATTATCCATCTTGCATGAACGCTTCCCACAAGTTCCTCGAATTGCGCTTACAGCAACGGCTGATACGGTCACACGTGCGGAAATCATTGAGCGTTTGGGGCTAGGTGAGGCCAGAGTATTTGTTTCTAGTTTTGATCGTCCCAACATTCGCTATCAGATTGTAGATAAAATCAACAGCAAGTTACAGTTACTGACATTTATCCGAGCTGAGCACGAAGGTGATGCGGGTATTGTGTACTGTTTATCACGTAAAAAAGTGGAAGAAACCGCTGAATGGTTGTTGGGCAAAGGTATCACGGCGATTGCCTATCATGCTGGTATGAGTGCACATACTCGAAGTGAAAATCAGAAACGATTTTTGCGTGAAGAAGGTATTGTGATGGTTGCTACGATTGCGTTTGGTATGGGGATTGATAAGCCAGATGTACGTTTTGTGGCTCACTTGGATTTACCTAAAAGTATTGAAGGTTATTATCAGGAAACGGGTCGTGCAGGTCGTGATGGACAAGCAGCCAATGCTTGGATGGCTTATGGCCTAGGTGACGTGATTCAGCTACGGCGTATGATAGAAGAATCTAAGGCGCAAGCACAATTCAAAAAAGTGGCTTCAACAAAACTTGAGGCCATGTTGGGATTATGTGAAACCACCCTTTGCCGTCGGGTTCGTATGTTAAGCTATTTTGGCGAAAATACTTCTACTGAAGCTTGCGGGAATTGTGATGTCTGCTTGAATCCTCCGAGAGTTTGGGATGCTACTGAAACCGTACAGAAGGCGTTGTCTTGTGTTTATCGTACAGGGCAACAGTTTGGCGCTGGCCATTTAATTGATGTGCTTCGAGGCAATCATACTGAGCGCGTGAAGGAATGGCATCATGATAGCATCAGCACATTTGGTATTGGGCAAGAGCTGCCAGTTAAAGCATGGCGTTCAGTTTTTAGACAAATAGTGGCGCTGGGACTCCTGACAACAGATACTGATAGCTTTGGTTCGTTATGTCTTACTGAAGCTAGTCGTGCCGTATTGAAAGGCCAGAAAACAATCAATTTACGTCAATATGTTGCGCAGGAAAAGATATTAAATAAACAAAATAGTGTTGATTCGATAACTTTTGATCGCGATGAACAATATTTGTGGGAGCGATTGCGCGCTTGGCGTGCTACACTAGCAAAGGAGCATGGTGTGCCTGCGTATGTTATATTTCATGATACGACATTGAGGGAGTTGGTGCGTTTATGCCCACAAACCAGAGGTGAGCTACGCCAGGTGACAGGGGTTGGAGTGCGCAAGCTAGAAAGATATGGTGATAATTTAATGGCAATTTTGCGGATATGATTTTTGAGCCTTTAAAGCGCATAATCTGTGGTAAAAAGTACAACAACCCTGTTGTGCAAAAACAACGAGATTGTGTTTAAATATTTATGGAATATATGTTTTTCTTGCAGTAAATGCCCGTGTTGGGCACAATCCGATCAAACCTTCTCGAATGGGTGGGTCATAATAATGGGGTGCTTTTTGCCGATTTAGTTGGGTGAATTGACAGCCTCAGCCGTTTAATATTAAAGGGTTTTAACATAAAAGGAGAACTTCAGAATGAAGAAGAAGCTAATTTCACTAGCCGTGGCCAGTGCACTTGCAACCCCAATGGTTGCATCAGCACAAAGCACGCATGTCACAATGTTTGGTAGTGTGCAGGCTGAGTATAGTACTGTCGATATTGAAGGGATTAGTAGCCAGGCACATGTTGGTGATGATACGGGTCGCTCAAGATGGGGATTGCATGTTGTTGAAGATCTTGGCGGTGGTTTAAAGGCTAAGGTACATGTTGAATATGGTTTCAGTACAGGTAGTGGAAATTTAGGTGTGGCTCGTGAACGCTGGGCTGCCCTAGCAAATGATGACTGGGGTGAAATTAAGTTTGGTCGCGTTCAGTCTCCTTTTAAGGACTTTGCAGGTGGTATGACTATTGACCCATTTGCTTATACATCACTTCAGGCAGGTGGTAGTGGTGGCACAATGACGGCATCAGCAAATGGTTTGGGCGCAGGTGCCAACGGTTTCGTTAATAGTGCACTGCGTTATGATTCACCAACGGTAGATGGTTTTACCTTTTCAGGATTGTTGATGCCAGGTGATTCAAGGAGATTTGACCCAACCTCATTAGGGGGAGCTCCTGTTGGACTTGGTGTTAACCCTACAAATTCTGGTGGTGAAGATGGCGAGTGGGATTTCCAGATTGCGGGTACCTATGAGATGGAAATAGAAGGCCATGATATTACTGTGTTTGGTGGTTATTCTAGAGATAATATAAGTACCGTGCAAAAAACATTTGGTGTTCTTAAAGATGAAGAAGTTTGGCGTGGTGGCGCAACTTGGAGCTACCAAAACTTCCGTATTAGGGGTCAGTACGAAAACATCCAAAATGCGGTCGGTGCATCGACTTGTACAACCGCTGGAATGCTGGGAGCTCAACAACCCACAGTTGCTGGTCTTCCTTTAGGAGATACACGTGCGCAATGTAATTCTGCTATGAATCTTAATGGCGATGGTGATATTTGGTTTGTCGGCGGTGAATATATCGTGGGCGATACTCGTTTAATCGCACAAGGTGGTATGGCTAATGCGAATAAAGTTTCGGGTGTTGCATTTTCTTCTAGCCGCGAGGTAAGCAGTTTTACCGTTGGTGCGATACATAATCTGAGCAAACGTTCAAGCTTATTTGGTGGTTATCAGCGTACAATGGTTGATGATACCAATTTTGTTGCTGACAGTGATGCTAACAAATATACCATTGGTATCCGTCACGACTTCTAATCAAGTCTGTTTGATAAAAAAGGCACCTTTGGGTGCCTTTTTTATTGCCTGTTGATTGACCTTGATTGTTCTGTCACGTAGAGTCTACGTTTATTTGTGGTGTAGTTATACTTATTAAGGAGTTGCTGATTAGTCAGTAACTCCTTAATAAGTAATCAATAGCGTTCTAAGGGAGAATTAGCAGTTATGAGTATGAAGAAGTGGACAGATGAAGAGCTGATCTCAACACGTGATAATCTAGAAGAGTGGAAAAATCGTTATAATAAAACAAGATCAGGTTCTAAATTATGGCTATTTACTGCATTTCTTGGCGCCTTTGCTGTATCAACTGGATTAGCGTTTATTTTTATTGATGGTGTAACAGCGCTGAGTATTTTGTTAATAGTGATGGGGGCATTTACTTGTTATTCATGGTTTAGGAGTGAGAAACAGAAGAATGATAATGAAACCTTTCTTGCTGATATCAATAAAGAGATTAAACGTCGTAAGAAGGTTGCCTCAAAATCAAAGAACAAAAATACAGGAGAGGGGAAAACTAAAAAGGATGAGCCCATAGAGGCTGTTGCTGAAGTTAAGTCTGAAAAACCGTCCCAAGTGGAAAAGAAGAAAAAGCCAAAGAAAAAAATCGAAAAGAAAGTCCAAGATTAGTTCATCTTTTTGTAGGTGAAAAATTACCGTTAAAGTTTTATTCGCAGATGAAAGAAGATGATCACTTCGTAAAATTTGGCTTGAGCTTGACTGATAGTAGCTTATTGAGTGCGTTATGTCAGTTTGTATGGGTTCAGAGTGAGTCGTTGCCACTAATTTTTGATGTGGAGAACGAAATTTATACAAAGCAGGGTATCACCTTGCCTGTATTAAAGCATCTTGAAACAATTGGTTTGGTTATCTTTGAGGCTAATGGTTTTGTTAAAAAAAGATTTGGTAAGCATATTCGTTTATTCTATTGTGGTAGGCCAACAAAAATAGGTTATGAAAATGATGGAGATAATCAATTAGATTTGGGGGTTATTCTGCTAACAGAGCGAGGCAAGGAATTAGTACATGGGTATAAAGCGATCAAAAATCAGGAATTCTATGAGTACGTAATTAGCAGATGGTTTCAACAAGGTTATCTTTTGTCATCAATACAAGTTGATCGTAAAAATAAATACCTCTGAGATCAAAGTATGAGAATAGCACGGTAATCATTGACATTAGTATAAGTTGGCCCAGTCATTATAAGGTCGTCTAATTTTTCAAAAAAGTGATAAGAATCGTTGTTTGCTAGGAATGATTCCGTATTCATACCCAGTGCTTTAGCACGATGCAAAGAGTCAGGTGTGATAATTGCGCCAGCATTATTTTCTGACCCATCTATTCCATCAGTATCACAAGCAATGGCATAAACCTTCTCTAGGCCATTGAGTGCGATCAGTAAAGATAATAAGAATTCGGTATTTCTCCCGCCACAGCCCCTTCCCTTAACTGTAACGGTGGTTTCTCCTCCAGAAAGTAGTGCTACAGGAGGTTTTAGAAGCTGCGAGCGCTGGTTAAATTCTCTTGTTAGCGTCGCGTAGGCTTTTCCAACGTTGCGGGCTTCGCCCGTTACAGCTTCGTCTTGAATGAGTGCTGCGATATTGTTTTTCTGGAAGTAGATTTGTGCTGCTAGCAGTGACTGATTGGCGCTGGCAATAATCTTGTTTTCTACCTGTGTAAAGAAATGGCAGCCAGGCTTAGGTGTTTCATCAAGTTGTTGCTGACTCCCAGCAAGTAGTGCCTGCTTAATGGTGGCGTGTGCTTCAATATGGTACTTATTAATTACCGCAATCGCATCAGCATAAGTTGTTGGGTCGGGGGTGCAAGGACCAGAGGCAATATGTGTAGGGTCATCACCCGTGACATCTGAAATAATTAATGCATGGATAGGTGCATGGCAAATGGCAGCCAATCTGCCGCCTTGAATAGCCGACAAGTGTTTACGTACGGCATTTACTTCCTGAATCGTTGCGCCACAACATAATAGCTGATGCGTTAGTTCTCTAAGGTCTTGTAGTGCAATACTTGGAATGGGCAAAGACAGTAGGCTGGACCCGCCACCGCTAAATAAACAGAGTAATAGATCCTCGGCCCCGAGTGCTTTGGTCATGGTAAGAATTTGATGGGATGCTTGAACCCCATTGTCATCGGGTAGTGGATGCCCTGCCTCAACAACTTTTATTTTCTGTGTGACTAGACTATGTCCGTACCTGGTGATAACAAGCCCATCAATGGGAGCATCATGAGGCCAATGATTTTCTACTGCAAGTGCCATGGCAGCCGCAGCTTTACCTGCACCGATGACGAGTGTACGACCTTTGGGTGGATCTGGAAGATGTTTTGGAACAATATGTTTTGGATCGGCAGCTTTTATGGCAGCCTTGAAGCTGTTAAGAAGGCATGTGCGAGGCATTATTTCTTAAGCATGGTTTGTAAAAAATGGCCGGTAAAACTGTTTTTATTGGCAGCAATATCTTCGGGCGTGCCTTCGGCTACAATGTAACCACCTCCATCCCCACCTTCAGGGCCAAGATCAATAATCCAATCTGCTGTTTTAATGACATCGAGATTATGTTCAATGACGACCACCGTATTGCCATGATCACGTAGTCGGTGCAGTACTTTCAATAATAAATCAATATCCTGAAAATGCAGGCCAGTGGTCGGTTCATCAAGTATATACAGTGTCCGTCCAGTATCACGTTTAGAAAGCTCCAAGGATAGTTTTACGCGTTGTGCCTCGCCACCAGACAGTGTAGTGGCTGATTGTCCCAGGGTGATATATCCGAGACCGACATCCAGGAGTGTTTGTAATTTGCGTGCCACTATGGGTACTGCACTAAAGAATTCAGATGCGTTTTCAACAGTCATTTTTAAGATGTCATTAATACTTTTTCCCTTATATTGAATCTCCAATGTCTCACGATTGTAGCGTTTGCCATGACAGACATCACAGGTGACATAAATATCGGGTAAGAAATGCATTTCTACTTTTATGACGCCATCACCTTGGCAAGCTTCACAACGTCCACCTTTGACATTAAAGGAGAAGCGTCCCGGTACATAGCCGCGTTCTCTTGCCTGTGGTACACCAGCAAATAATTCTCTAATAGGCGTAAATAGTCCGGTATAAGTTGCCGGGTTAGAGCGCGGTGTACGTCCGATTGGGCTTTGATCCATATTGATGACTTTGTCAAAAAACGCTAAGCCTTCAATATGTTTGTGTGGTCCCGGTTCAGCATTGCTGGCATAAAGATGTCGTGACACAGCACGATGGAGTGTCTCGTTAATGAGCGTAGACTTGCCGGACCCAGACACGCCAGTAATGCATACAAATAGTCCAATAGGCAGATTAAGGGTAATGTTTTTAAGATTATTTCCAGAGGCTTCTTCAACAATCAGTATTCTGTCTTTGTTGAATTCGGTGCGTTGGTCAGGAATCTTAATTGATAATCTACCGGAAAGATATTTGCTGGTTAGTGAGTGACTATTGTCTTGTATCTCTTGTGGCGTGCCTTCAGCCACGATAACCCCTCCATGTTCACCCGCACCAGGACCCATGTCAACAACATAATCAGCAAGTTGTATGGCGTCTTGATCATGCTCAACCACGATAACGCTATTGCCCAGATCACGAAGGTGTTTGAGTGTGTCAAGCAAACGTCCGTTATCGCGTTGGTGCAAACCAATGGATGGTTCGTCCAATACATACATGACACCTGTTAAACCGGAGCCAATTTGACTGGCTAGTCGAATGCGTTGGGATTCTCCTCCAGATAGCGTGTCAGCAGAGCGGTCCAAAGATAAATAATCCAATCCAACATTATTGAGAAATTGTAAGCGGCTTGAGATTTCCTTAATAATCCTCTCTGCAATAGATTGTTTATGACCGGGTAATTTTATTTTGTCAAAAAATAACTTGGTTTGTTTTAATGGTAATGCATTAACTTCATAAATAGCTTGTCCACCAACATGAACATGACGTGCCGCTTGGCAAAGTCGTGTACCTTTGCATTCAGGGCAAGTTTGGGCATTAAGATATTTGGCCAATTCTTCGCGTACTGTTTGTGATTCTGTTTCTTTGTAGCGTCGTGTCAGGTTGGGGATGATGCCTTCAAAAGTGTGTGTTTGGCGGCTTTTTTTGCCGTCATCTTTTAAATAGGTGAATTGAATTTTCTCTTTACCAGAGCCATGAAGAATAATATTTTGCGTGTCTTCATTTAAGTCTTCAAAGGGGGTTTCTAGGTTAAAGTCATAATGTTTAGCAAGGTTTGTTAACAATTGAAAATAAAATTGATTGCGTTTATCCCAATTTTTGACTGCACCTGAAGCCAGTGATAGATGTGGGAAGGCAACTACACGTGCAGGATCAAAAAAAGTAATTTGACCCAGACCATCACATTTATTGCACGCACCTAATGGATTATTAAATGAAAATAATCTGGGTTCTAATTCAGACAGCGAATAACTGCAAACGGGGCAACTAAATTTGGCGGAGAAAAGATGCTCTTTACCTGTATCCATTTCAACAGCTAAAGCACGCCCATCAGAATGACGCAATGCTACTTCAAATGATTCTGCCAAACGTTGTTTTGCTTCGGGTGAAGTTTTTAGGCGATCAATGACAACTTCTAGTGTATGTTTCTTGGTTTTCTGTAGTTTAGGTAAATCATCTATTTCATAAGTTTTACCGTCTATGCGCAGACGCACAAAGCCTTGTGCACGTAGTTCATCTATTAGATATGTTTGTTCGCCTTTACGATCAACGACGAGTGGGGAAAGTATCATGAGTCGAGTATCAATGGGAAGTTCAAGGACATGATCTACCATTTGTGAAACACTCTGGGCTGTCAACGTGATGTTGTGTTCGGGACAATATGGATCGCCGATTCTGGCGAACAATAACCGTAAATAATCGTGTATCTCAGTGACTGTGCCCACCGTGGAGCGTGGGTTATGTGAAGTAGCTTTTTGCTCGATGGCAATGGCGGGAGACAGCCCTTCAATCAAGTCGACATCTGGTTTTTCCATTAGTTGCAGAAACTGGCGGGCATAAGCTGAGAGTGATTCAACGTAACGTCGTTGACCTTCTGCATAGAGTGTGTCGAATGCAAGCGAGGATTTTCCTGAGCCAGAAAGACCTGTAATAACGATGAGTTGGTTACGCGGCAGATCAAGATTGACGTTTTTTAGATTGTGGGTGCGGGCACCTCTAATTTTTATAAATTCCATTGGCTATCTATGTACGAGTCAACCTGCTAATATACCCAACTTTTTAGAAATCTCACAACTTGATTCATGTCTGCCTCAACTTCATCTGAAAAAATGTCTCCAACAGAATTGCGTGCAACAGCCGGTTTAGCGGGTGTTTATGGTTTACGCATGTTTGGATTATTTATTATTTTGCCTGTATTTGCTTTTTATGCGGAAGATCTTCCTGGCGGGAATAACTATACACTGGTTGGTATTGCGCTGGGTGCTTATGGTTTAACACAAGCGATTCTACAAATCCCGTTTGGTTGGTTATCTGACCGTATTGGGCGTAAACCCGTTATTTACTTAGGCCTGATTTTATTTGCTGTGGGTAGTTTTATTGCAGCGATCGCGGTGGATATTTATTGGGTTATTTTTGGCCGAATAATCCAAGGGGCAGGGGCTATTTCTGCCGCAATTATGGCGCTGGCTGCTGATCTTACCCGTGAAGAACATCGTACCAAAGCAATGGCGACGATTGGTATGACGATTGGTACCGTTTTTGCTCTTTCCTTGATTGTTGCACCAGCACTTAATCAGTTGATTGGTGTGCCAGGAATTTTTGCCATGACGGGTGTGTTGGCAATATTAGCAATGCTTGTGGTAAAAAAGGTCATTCCTGATCCACAAATTAGCCGCTTTCATTCTGATACTGAGGCTTCTCCAGCAAGTTTTGGTAGTGTATTACGCAACACACAATTATTACGTTTAAATTATGGTATTTTTGCATTACATGCTACGTTAATGGCACTATGGCTAGTGGTGCCATTAACATTGCGTCAGGCTGGTATAGTGGCAGATAATCACTGGCAGATTTATTTACCAGTTCTAGTATTATCGATGCTACTGATTATTCCAGCCATTATCTATGCTGAGAAAAAAGCCAAATTAAAACCCGTTTTTATTTCAGCAGTTGCTTTGTTATTGATTGGTCAAGCATCATTGGCAATGACGTCAGACTCAATATGGGGTACAGCAGCCGCGTTATTAATCTTTTTCACAGCATTTAATTTACTTGAAGCCAGTTTGCCATCTTTGATATCAAAAATTGCGCCTGTAGGTGCTAAAGGCACAGCAATTGGTGTTTATAGTAGCACCCAATTTCTTGGGGCATTTATTGGCGCAGCGATTGGCGGATATTTATTTCAATATTATGGTGCCTATGCATTGTATGCGTTTTGTGGGTTACTACTAGTTATTTGGTTAATACTTGCTATGACCATGCAAGCACCTGCGGCA
>JAOULU010000311.1 GCA_029881855.1 Nitrosomonas sp.
GCTATGCTGAAGTGCTAAATACTCGGGATGCGACTTCCTTTGCAAATGGGTTGCAACAAGCTGGGTATGCCACTGATCCAAAGTATGCAGATAAATTGATGCAAATACTTAACACTAATATGTCTCATGTTAATGAAGCAATTTAGAGGTGAAATACCCTTTAGTTCTACGTTTTAGATGCCGTTAAAAGATTGAAATAATTTCAACTGTTTAGAAAAAGAGTAAAGTCATGGGAAGTAGTATATTAAATACAGGTATTTCTGGCTTAATGGCCGCACAGACCAATTTACTTACGACCAGCCATAATATCAGCAACGCTGATACACCAGGTTTTAGTCGTCAGCAGGCAATACAAACTACTAATATTGCGCAGCGAACGGGTTCTGGGTTCATTGGGCAGGGTGTTAATGTCACAACAGTTGAACGTATTTATAGCCAATTTCTTGTAACACAGGCATTGCAAGTACAAACACAAAGTAGCCGACTAGATAGTCATTTTACAGAAATCAAGAAAATTGATGACATGTTGGCTGATACCAGTTCAGGACTAGCACCTTCGTTAGAAAACTTTTTTAGTGCGGTGCATGACGTTGCTTCCAGTCCAGCCGAAGCCTCGTCACGTCAAGCCCTGTTAAGTAATGCCGGTACGTTAGTATCCAAGTTTCATTCGATAGATCAACGTTTATCCGATATTCGAGATGGTATTAATAGTCAGATTACCACCAATATTGACAAGATTAACTCGCTAGCAAAACAAATTGGTGAGTTAAACCATAATATACTTTTGACCCAAGGTGCGTCTGGGGGGAATCCTCCAAATGATTTACTTGATCAGCGTGATAATTTAGTTAATCAAATGAGTGAACTAATTAATACCGATGTGGTGGAACAGGGTAATGGGTCTTTAAATATCTTTATTGGTAGTGGCCAGGCATTAGTCGTTGGGTCGCAGACTTTGACGTTGAAGGCCATGATTTCACCGAGTGACCCTGAAGAATTAACGGTCGGTTATGTCACCGGAAACAATACGGTACAGTTACCCGAGTTCCAGATAACCGGTGGAGCTTTGGGTGGAATTATGGAGTTCCGGCGCACAACACTTGATGATACCCAAAGTTCAATTGGTAGGATTGCTATTGCCTTAGCGCAAGACTTTAATAATCAACACCGTTTAGGTCAAGACCTTAATAATACTCTGGGTGCGGATTTCTTTACAGTTCCTACGCCAAAAGTGATATCTAATGCGGGGAACAATCCGGGCTCTAGTGTTACGGCTGTTATAGATGATACGAGTGCATTAACGGCTAGCGATTATGAATTTACTTATGGTGGTTTGCCGTTAACGTCTACGTTAACACGGTTATCGGATAATACTTCAGTCAGCGCGCTTGGTATAGCGCCATTGTCGATGGATGGTATTACTGTTACACCTGGGCCTATTAATGCAGGTGAAGGTTTTCTCATTCAACCAACCATTAATGGCGCAAAGAATATAGCGGTAGAAATTGTAAATATTGCAGAAATTGCCGCCGCAGCGCCAATACGTACTGAGGCGGGATTTGCAAATGCCGGAGATGCAACAATTAGTGCAGGTACAGTTAATCCGCTACCTGTAGATCCAAACTTGCAGCAAACAGTGACATTAACATTTAATACACCATATGATGGCCTATTTGATGTTAATGGTGTTGGTACCGGAAATCCTGTAGATGTTGCTTATACGCCGGGGGCAGACATTACTTATAATGGGTTTACCGTACAGATAAATGGTCAGCCTGCAGCTGGTGATGTCTTTACAATTGAAGCAAATACTGGCGGTACCGCAGATAACCGTAACGCGTTGCTGCTTGCTGGTTTACAGATTCAAGACAGATTATCCAATGGTACGGCATCTTATCAATCTTCCTACTCGCAAATAGTTAGTCAGGTAGGTAATAGTACACGAGAACTTGAGGTTACCAGTAAAGCACAGGCTAATTTATTAACCCAATCCAGAGAATCAATTCAAGCAATCTCAGGTGTTAATTTAGACGAAGAAGCCGCAAATTTAATACGTTATCAACAAGCTTTTCAAGCATCTAGTAAGGTTATACAAATCAGCGGGACGTTGTTTGACACCTTGCTAAGTGTTAGCTAATTGATTATTGAGGAAATATTATGAGAATCAGCACAGCCACAATATATGAGAAAGGATTGAATGGCATCCAGGAACAGCAAGCCGCATTAATCAATACTCAACAGCAGATTTCATCGGGGAGAAGAATGCTTTCACCTTCAGATGATCCTATTGCTGCGGCTCAAGCAATCAATATTACACAAACGCTCTCTTTAAATAATCAATTTTCGATTAATCGAGACAATACCGCTTCGACATTAGGATTAGTTGATAATGTTTTAGAGGGTATTACATCAAAT
>JAOULU010000042.1 GCA_029881855.1 Nitrosomonas sp.
GTCCGTAACCACGATAATCAATCATAAATAGGTTGTAACCCAGCCGCTGGAACATCGGCAGATAATCTAAGCGATGCGAGATATTCCCAGCATTACCATGGAAAAATAATACCGTGCCTTTCGCGTTTAATACGGGCACGAACCAGCCATGGATTGTTTCATCATCACTGGTTTTAATCTCAACGGATTCATACACCAGCCCGATTTGCTCGGGTGTGACGGCTAGCTTATTCGTGGCTTGTGGAAAATAAATCAGCTTGGCTTGTGCTGCAAACACCAGGAAGACAACAGCCAGATATGCAACAACAAGCGTGACAACTAGGTCATAGAGCATTCGCATTTCCTGAAAACCTTATCGTATGGTCGTGGGGTAGTGTTGATTACTGCTATTTAATCTTGAATGATTCTACAACGCTCGTACCCTTACTGTCTTCCCTTTAACTTTTCCTGTTGATAATTTGCGCGCGGCTTCATGGGCGATATCACGTGTAACGGCAACATAAGTCGATTGATCGGTGACAGTGATTTTGCCGACTTGCTCACGCGTATAGCCTGCCTCACCCGTTAATGCACCCAGTACATCGCCAGGGCGGATCTTCTCCTTTCGACCACCGAGTATTTGCAGTGTCACCATAGGTGATGCCAGTGGGGTATTGTCATCACTTTGTAGCGTAGCCAAATCATGCCATTCTGGCTCAGAACCTATCATCTTGGTAATCGCCACAATTCGAGGCATTTCGGGCAAACTATACAGACTCAACGCCCAACCGTTTTCATCGGCACGGCCCGTGCGGCCAATGCGATGAATATATATTTCCGGGTCGGGTGTGACGTCGACATTAATCACCGCCTCGAGTTGCGTGATATCCAAACCACGTGCGGCTACATCGGTCGCCACCAGGACTGAGCAACTGCGATTAGCAAACTGAATCAACACTTGATCACGTTCACGTTGTTCCAGATCACCATTTAAGGTCAGCGCATTTATCCCTTGCGCCTGTAACACTTCGAGCAAATCACGGCACTGCTGCTTGGTGTTGCAAAATGCCAGCGTACTGACGGGACGATAGTGCTGGAGCAACTGGCCGACAGCCTGTAAACGCGTTTCATGCGCCACTTCGTAAAAACGCTGGCGTATTTTATTTCCTTCGTGATGCTCTAGTAACTTCACTTCTTGCGGATTACGTAAGAATTGTCGTGCCAGTCCCGCGATGCCGTTCGGATAGGTGGCCGAAAACAATAAGGTTTGGCGTTTTGGCGGACAACACCTGGTGACATAGGCAATATCATCATAAAAACCCATATCTAACATGCGGTCTGCTTCGTCGAACACCAGGGTATTGAGTGCTTCCAGGTTTAAACTATTGCGTTGCAGATGGTCCATAATACGGCCGGGCGTACCAACCACGATATGTGCGCCATGCGCCAAACTGCTCATTTGTGGTCGCATGGTGCTACCGCCACACAAGGTCAGAATTTTGATATTGTCTGCAGATCGCGCCAGACGGCGAAGCTCCTGCGTCACTTGATCGGCCAATTCGCGTGTTGGACACAACACCATGGCTTGCACTGCAAAACGACGCGGATTTAGATTGGTCAGTAGTGCTAACGCAAATGCTGCTGTTTTGCCGCTACCTGTCTTTGCTTGCGCGATAAGGTCATGGCCTGCCAGTGTAATGGGTAAACTGGCCGCCTGAATCGGCGTCATGGTTCGGTATTGAAGCTGCTGCAAAGTTGTTAGCAAACCCGGCGATAACGGCAGTTCACTAAAAAGAGATCTGTCAGCGTCTGCTGCGGATGGTGATACGGTTTGTGGCATCTTATTCATCCATAATTATCCCAGCTTTCAGGTAATTATGTTAAGTATTGTGCTCAGCACGAGCTTGAGCGTCTTGTTATGTGCATCTAATTTTCTTTGCTAATAATTACTTCTGTAGAAATATCTCCGCAGTTTTTAGCTCTTATCGTGATTTTAAATTCATGAGAGAGGTTGAGGTTCGGTAACTCGTGTGATATCACACCAAATTTTTTAAATTTGTTTTTATCCAATGTGTAAATATAACCACCTTCGATATTATCGTTGGTAGCGAACTTCTTAGCTATATTAATGTTTGTAGAGGTCGAAATATAGCAAGTGTCTTTCATTTTAGAGTCTACTTGCTGTGCTCTAACAGCATTTCCTGCCAACGCCCCAAATACATACCCTCCACCAAATTGTACACCTGGTTGGCCAAAATTTGCCGTAGTTGTCGAAGAGCGACCTTTTGGGCGAAGTTGCCCTTTGTTTTTTTATCATCAAGCACTATACGCCACGGTATAAATAATTTTGCATAGGGTTAAGTTTTACGTTTTACACATAACATTCGCAGGAAAGAGTTTTTAGAATCAGAGTGCACGCCACTTTTAAAATTTCTGGTGAATGGGCAACAAGTGATCTAGGCTTTCTTGTTAGGTTATGGTTTTATTTTGTGAAGCAGTGATAAAACTGTTTATCTTGTCCGTTAATTTGAATAATAAATGATTTATTGGAAATCCATTTGAAACGCGGGTCATTTGTATGTTTATACGGCTGCACCTTTTTTCCAAACCCGGGGACAGCTACTCGACACCCCCCTGCGCTACATAGAGCGATTTTGTATGAACTTTCTAATTCTTCAATACCAATGATTAAGGCATTATTATCTAGGCACATTTCATCAGTAGACCAAAGTGAATTTGTTCCACCTTTAGTGTCGCTAGCTGATGCTTCACCCGCGAAGATAACAATAATGCAAACTACAGAAAATGTGTTTGCAATATTAAATAGTATATTTTTAATCGTTAAATTAATGGTGAATACCCAAACAGGATCTTTATAAATAATGAATTTTCGCAAATAGGGTTATGAGAATTCATCATCTTTGCTGCATTAAGACTACGCTAAAAGGGGCGGTCAAGTAATAAAAATAATTTGCAGGCTAATTTGAGATAGTTATTGTGCTAACTTATTGAGATAAAAAATAAGTGGTATGTAAATATTAAGGCATCACCAAGTCAATTGAGATATCTGCACCCTTACCTTCTGTTGTGAAAGCTGAGTCACTGAATTTTGGAAAACCTATGAATAGTTCTGGGTTATTGGATAAACCAAAAGGTTCACCGGGTAGTAAATTCCAGCGCCTTTTTAGTTTGCGGTCAGCGTCAATATCATGATAGGCCGCAACTGCATAGGTGCCGTGTTCGTCAAGATTAAAACAAACGGTGTGCTGTTTATCTGTTGCTGGGACGCGGACGCGATGTTTACGTCCTTTTTTAGACAAAAAATTATCCGGGTCATTATAAAGACCAACGGTGAGCATGCCACCATAGCTTAAGCCTTTAACGGTGACTCTAATTTGTGATGTCTCGGTGCTACATTCATCAGGGACTTCGTAAGGCCGAATATCTAATTGTTGCACTGCATGTGCCAATGTAGGTGCAAGTAAAATTATGGCGCAAGCGATGATTGATATTGATAATTTTGTGCGCAATACGTTGAAGTCGGACAAGTTATGTTTCATGATGTATGCGTGGTATGTGCGTTTATCGATAATAGAAAGCTTATTTGTCTGGTTACAAGTATTTAGTATAAGTTTTTCTATTCTTATTGTGAATTTATTCTTTGCATTTTTTTGAATATTGTCATTTTATAGGTGCCAAATTATTTTTAATAATACATACTTAAAACCATTTTTTTAGTATTTAGGTTAAGTATTTTATAGTAGAATTGCCAGGAAATAATTTCCCTCAAGTTTTCTTAAATACACAATGATACAAAATAAATTTTTGTTGCCTGTTCGTGTTTACTATCAGGATACTGATGCGGGTGGTGTGGTTTATCATTCAACGCATCTTAATTTTATGGAACGCGCTCGTTATGAATGGCTTAGGGAGTTAGGTTTTAATGTGCATGTGTTGAGTGATGTACACAAAATGCTATTTATGGTGCGTTCACTCGAGATTGAATATTTCAAGCCGGCTGTATTAGATGATTTATTGCATATAACAGTGGATGTGGCAAATGTAGGTCGTAGTCGTATAACTATTGCTCAGGAAATCTGGTGTAAGCAGACTAAGTTAGTCAGTGCTACGATACATGTGGTTTGTGTGGGGTCCGAGACTTTAAAGCCAGTGAGTATACCCACTGCGTTACGTGAAAAAATAGGGAAACCGAAATGAATGCATCTGTGACACAAGATTTATCGCTTCTTTATCTGATTAGTGGTGCCAGCTTACCAGTGCAACTGGTCATGCTTGTTTTGCTGCTTGTTTCGTTGCTGTCATGGTGGTTTATTTTTCGCAAGCTATTTGTTATTCGCAATGCGATAAAAAAGACGGACGAGTTTGAAGATTACTTTTGGCGTGGCACAGATCTCAACGCCCTGTATCAACGTGCATCTAGCTCGAGGCAGTCGTCGGGCAGCATGGAGCGTATCTTTGCTGCTGGATTTCATGAATATAGCAAGCACCCACCTAAAAAATCAGATGTTAAAACAGTCATAGAAAGTACCCGTAGAGCTATGCAGGCTACGTACCAGCGGGAAATGGATAGGCTGGAGTCGTATTTATCTTTCTTGGCAACGGTTGGCTCAGTGAGCCCGTATATTGGTTTGCTGGGTACTGTTTGGGGAATTATGAATTCTTTTCGTAGTTTGTCTAATGTTGCACAAGCAACTATTGCACATGTAGCGCCAGGAATTGCGGAGGCGCTGATAGCCACTGCAATGGGATTGTTTGCAGCCATTCCTGCTGTGATTGCTTATAATCGCTTTGCCAGTGATGCTGAGCAATTAGCTACTCGGTTCGAGAGTTTTATGGAAGAGCTCACCAATGTGTTGCAGCGGCGTAGTTAAACAATTAAGTCTGAGAGGAAACTATGGCGCGTCGTGCCAAACGTCGATTAATGAATGAGATCAATGTCGTGCCTTACATTGATGTCATGTTGGTGTTGCTGGTTATTTTTATGATTACAGCGCCAATGATTAATCCCGGCCAGATTGAGCTGCCGCAAATAGGACAGTCTCTGGAATCGCCAGTTATACCGCCGCTTGAAGTGATTATCAAAGCAGATAGCGGTCTTGTCTTGCGAGATCGCGCTAAAACAGGTGCCGAGAAAGACGTGAATCAATCTCAATTGGTTGAGGCGATTAAGCAAAAACAATTGCAAAATGCAGGGCAACCGGTCGTTATTGCGGCTGATAAGAGTGTGCGTTATGAAGAAGTCATAAAAGTAATGGATATATTGCAACAGCATCAAGTGGAGAAGGTTGGTTTGCTTGCGCAACCTAAATGAATGACTAGTAATGAGCGCCATCAACACAATACGTAACAAACAAACACCTGAGCAGGGATTGTTACTTGCTGGTGTGCTGGCATTGTTGGTGCATGTTGTTTTTATTATAGTGATGATTTTTGGCTTAAATTGGAAAACTCAGTCACCAGAGGGCATGGTGATTGATTTATGGCAAGATTTGTCACGACCCGTTCAGCCGCATAAAATACCAGAACCCTCATTGCCACCAAAGCAGCAAACCAAACCTGTTGAAGAGCCTGTTAAGCAGGAGCCTGCAGCAGAATCGATAAGAATGGCGCCACCGCCACCTAAGAAGCCTGATATTCCACTGAAGCAAGAGAATAAAAAGCCTAAACCAGAACAAAAAATAAAATCTGACTCGGAAGATATTAAGAAGAAAGCACAAGAAAGACGCGATGCGGAGAAGAAGGCAAAAGAAAAAGCCGAAGCAGAGCGACTGCAACACGAACAAGAGGCACATGCCAAACTAGAAGCCCAGCAGGCAGCGGCGCGAGCACGTGTAATGAGCGAGGTGGCAAAATATAAAGCTATGATTCTGGCTAAAATTAGAAGCAGGATTGTTATGCCGCCAGACTTACCAGGTAACCCGGTAGCTGAGTTTAATGTTACGTTGCTTCCTGGCGGCGATATTTTGGATGCAAGATTACGTAGAGGTAGTGGTTATACTGCTTTTGATGCTGCGGTGGAGCGCGCCATTATTTTATCAAGACCATTGCCATTGCCTCCTGATCCGGCATTATTCAATGAGTTTAGAAGTCTAAATGTTACCGTGCATTATCTGGAATAATTGCTATAATTTTTCGATTCTTTAAACCCTTTTATATTGTATTCTTTTGCTCATGCCCATTCAATTTCGCCCGTTTTTTTGTAGCATATGGTTTTTAGTTCTTTGGTTAATAAGTGCACCATTGCATGCCGGGCTTGATATCGAAATTTTTGGTGGCGGAACAACGCGTACCCCTATTGCTATTGTGCCTTTTTCTGATGAAGATAAACTTCAGCAAAGTGTTACGACAATTGTAGGTGCTGATCTAGAACGCAGTGGCCTGTTTAAGTTAATTGATTCCGATGGACTGAGACCTTATGCGCCAGTAGAAATTGTTTATTCTGATTGGACACAACGGGGAGCTAGTGCATTGGTTATTGGGCGTACTGCTTTGATGCTAAATGGTATGGTGGAAATTGAGTTTCGTTTAATGGATGTTGCAAGAAAAGAACAGTTGGCTGGTTTCTTGACTGTTGTATCAAAGACACAGTTGAGAGCGGCAGCGCATCGTATTGCAGATATTATTTATGAAACATTAACTGGTGATGTGGGTGTTTTTAGTACACGCATTGCTTATGTGGTGAAACAAGGTAAGAAATATGCGTTGCAGGTGGCTGATGCAGACGGGTTTAATGCTCATTCGATTATGGAATATAGTGAACCAATTATTTCACCAGCTTGGTCTCCCGATGGCAGCCAACTGGCTTATGTTTCTTTTGAGAATAAAAAACCTATCGTTTACGTGCAGACATTAAGAACGAGAGAACGTAAGGCGATCGCTAACTTTAAAGGGAGCAATAGTGCACCAGCCTGGTCACCTGATGGTAAAAGACTGGCTGTCGTATTGTCTGTGTTTGGGAACTCGCAAATTTATTTGATCAATGCAGATGGGAGCGGCATGAAAAGGCTAAGTAGAAGCTCAGGTATTGATACAGAACCCAGCTTTTCTCCTGATGGACGTTCAATAATCTTTACTTCTGATCGTGGCGGTAGTCCACAGATTTATCGTATGTCCGTAACTGAGACAGAAAGCGGAATGGCAGAGCGACTAACTTTTGAAGGGAATTACAACGTTAGCCCTGATTTTAATCAGGATGGCAAGAGTTTTACATTTATTACTAGAAATAATGGTCAGTTTAATGTGGCTGTGCAGGAGTTTGGCTCACGTCAGATGCAAATCTTGACAAATTCTCGATATGATGAGTCCCCTAGCTTCGCTCCTAATGGTAAAATGATTCTGTATGCCACAGAAATTGGGGGGCGTGGTATATTATCAGCTGTGTCAAAAGATGGGCAAACGCGGCAGAACTTGTCGATTCAGGCGGGGGATATTAGAGAACCTGCTTGGGGACCACTACCAAAAGAGAATTGAGTTCACTTTTTACTTGACTTAAAAGGAGTAGCACATGAAGAAGATATTGGGTGTATTGATCATTAGTTTGTTATCAGCTTGTGCCAGTCAAACGACGAAACCATCTGCAGAAGCTGTTGCTAATGATGAAGTAATAGATAGTAGCGCAGTTGAGTCAGATGGGGTGGACTTTCATCCATTACAAGATCCCAATAGTATTTTATCGCAACGCAGTGTGTATTATGACTTTGATAGTTATGCCCTGAAAAGCGAATACAGGGAGTTAGTAGTGGCTCATGCGCAGTATTTACGTGACAATGCTAACGCCAAAGTGTTGCTTCAAGGTAACACTGACGAGCGTGGTAGCCGTGAATATAATCTTGCACTTGGTCAGCGCCGTGCCGACAGTGTTAAAAATATGATGTTGTTGTCTGGTGCCCGGGAGAGACAAATTGAGTCAGTTAGTTTGGGTGAGGAAAAGCCTCGTGTCTCTGGGCATAATGAAGCTGCATGGCGTGAAAATCGTCGTACAGATATTATCTATCAGGGTGAATAAGTAGTAATGTTGATACGCGCTTCCTTCTTATTATTTGTCATGAGCTGCAATGTTAGTTTTGCTGGGTTATTTGGTGATGATAAAGCACGCGAACAAATTAGTGTTTTACGCAGCCAAGTTGATAAGATGGAAGTGCGTGTTGCCAAGATGGAAGATGCACTTAAAAGCCAGGCGTTGTTAGAGCTTTATTCACAAGTAGAAACAATGGGGATTGAGCTTGGAAAGATGCGTGGGCAGTTAGAAGTGTTGAATAACGATGGCATGATATTGCAGAAGCGGCAAAGAGACTTTTATATTGATCTGGACGGGCGGTTACGTCAGATTGAACAACCTGGTGTGCCAATTTTGCCAGTACTTCCACCAGATTCCGAGCCAGCGCCTTTATCAGACGAAACAACAACAACATCTGAATTAATAGCCAAAGCCGATGAATCATCTTCGGTAATATTGCCGATTACAGAATTGGTGCCTGCGAATTCTACTGAAAGCAGTGCTTATGAAGCGGCCTATGGTTTATTCCTTAATGGTGATTATGCGGGTGCTATATTGCAATTTAAGGATTTCCTGCAAAACTATGCAAAATCTAGTCTAGCTCCTGGTGCGGCCTATTGGATAGGTAATGCGCATTATGCGTCTCGTGATTTCCAGGACGCTATAGATGCGCAAAAAAAATTAATGCGTATATATCCTGAAAGTCAGAAGGTGCCAGATGCATTGTTAAATATTGCCAGTAGCCAGCAGGAAATGGCTGATCGTAATGCAGCTAAACAAACATTGGAAGAGTTGGTCGCAAAGTACCCTTCCAGTGAAGCAGCGGGAAAAGCAAAGGAACGACTGGCTAAGCTTTAACTATGTCAGTATCTGAAGTATTAAACTTGCGTGTCAATGAAATTTTCTATTCTTTGCAAGGAGAAACAAGCCGTGTTGGTCTGCCAACAGTTTTCATACGCTTGACGGGCTGCCCGCTGCGTTGTGGTTATTGCGATACGGCCTATGCTTTTACTGGTGGTGAAAACATCTCATTAACCACCATTCTTAGCCAGGTTGCAAGCTATGGAGCACATTACGTGACAGTAACAGGTGGTGAGCCGCTTGCACAGAAAGAGTGCCCAAGTTTACTCACGGCATTATGTGACGCTAATTATTCGGTTTCATTAGAAACCAGCGGCGCGTTAGATATTTCCAAAGTCGATCACCGTGTCAGTAAAGTGATGGACATTAAAACACCAGGGTCTGGTGAGGTTGATAAAAACAACTGGTCTAATCTTGATCATCTAACACAGCAAGACGAATTGAAGTTTGTTTTGTGCGATAAGGTTGATTATCAATGGGCTAGTGAAGTTATTAATGCGCGACATCTCGATCAACTCTGCTCTATTCTATTTTCTCCCGTGCATGGTAAATTGGTACCCAAAGATTTAGCAAACTGGATTTTGCGAGACAAATTGCCGGTAAGAATGCAAATTCAATTACATAAATTACTCTGGGATGATGGGCCGGGTCGATAGCTGATAGACTGCCATGGTATTTTTCATCTTTTTTGGAATTAAATGAAAAAAGCAGTTGTATTGTTATCTGGCGGACTCGATTCTGCAACAACACTGGCCATAGCAAAAGATAAGCAATTTGAATGTTACGCGCTTAGTGTGAATTA
>JAOULU010000312.1 GCA_029881855.1 Nitrosomonas sp.
TTGGCAATCACCCCATACGGATGCTGTCTACCCGGTTGAGATGCATATACAGATTGATCAAACGGTATGGCGGCTTGTCCCATTATTTGATGATCAGGAGCTAGACTCACGCCAATCAACGGGATCGGTTTATTGGGAGGGTGCAGTAACGCTTTCTAAAGACGGCATGCCAGCCGGAAAAGGTTATCTTGAATTGACGGGTTATGTGATGCCTTTGGAGATGTGAATGTGTTCTAGTAATTACTATTTTTATAAAGGTAGCCTGGGCGCATAGTTATTTAATTATACATGTGCGTAGAGAGGCAGAATGGCGCGTTGTTGATAAGATTTTATTGTTTATCCGTGATATGTGCATTAAACAAGCATTTTCTAATCAAAAAGAAATTGACCCAAATAAGCACAAAGTTACACGTATTTATTTTGTCTAAGCTGCCAGAATAGTGGTTTGAGTCATGGCCGGTAGCATTACATATTCTTTCAACACTTTCATTATCAGGAAATCTGCGTTAGAATCATTGTTCGTTATAGCTTTGGCAGCAGTGACTATGATGAAAAACATAATATACTCAGTTGGTTACAATAGATAACCCGGAAATAATAGTGTTAAAAAGCTGAGGAAAAATAATAAAAATTGTAGGTAGTAGTTATTTCAACCCTAATATTTGTGTGGTTGTGTAGTCAGGGTCGGTATTTATCGGCTTTTAAAAGTAAGTGAAGTAAAATATCAATTGATAAGTAACTTAATTAATTAGGAGATGGAAGTTATGAGCGAAGAAAACAGAAGAGAAACAGATGCACAAGTACTAAGATTGTTCGCTATGTCAGTAGTAGCATTTATCGCTATTGGTGCAATTGTTTATAGCGTATTCTAAATTTAATCAATTTAGATATTATCCATATGTGATTTTGATTTTGTGAATGATTTGCTGGATCTGGCTTATTTGAAACTTAATTGATTGCATATAGCGATACACAAACCCATCCTTTTATCTAATAAAAGGATGGGTTTTTATTTTCTTCTCGACTAGTAAGGCAAAGCGTCATTATCTAAGTTTAAACGCCAATCTTCAGCATTTCATCTAGCCAGTTTTTCCAGTGCGAGTATTTCTTTGATAACGCATTATTCTTAAATTCTATTTTTATTTCTTTGACTTGCTGCTGGAGGGTAGTTTTGTTGCCAGCCGCAAGTAGTGCCGCGCCTTGTAAGCTGCTTTCTTTTTGTTGCGAGTGGTAGATTGGGAATGATGTACATTGCCTTATGCCATGTTGCAAACAAAGTAATTCAGATAAGCCACCTGAAAGGTAAACACGTGTAATAGGTGATTGATCATTGAATTCTTCCAGAATACGTGACACCCGGAAAATAATAGCCTCCAGTAATAATGCAGTGATTTGCTGTGTTGTTAGATGTGAAGTAGTTTTGGAAAAACGAATACCCCAATTATCTTTGAAATAGGGTGCACCTAGGCCACTGGGCTCAGCTAGGCAGTAAATACTGTTTGTTGCTAAATCTTCTATACGGCACTCGTTGACGGGATAGGATGCTAATGCGGCGGCTATAGAATTGAGCGTACCTTCGATAGCAACCTGAGCGTGATGATTATTATCTTGGTAAACCAGTGTTTGTAGATAACCATTAGCGCTACATTTATCTTGTGCTAAGTAACGGATAACAAAACCACCTGTTCCCAGGTTAACCAAAGCTTCAGTATTTTTGTCGACACTAGCAATGAGTGCCGCCGATTGATCGCCTACACTCGCTTGTAATATTAGGCCGTTATCTAACGATAGATTCATGTTAGTTGAAGGCTTGATTGCAGGTAAAATGGATATTGGTATTTTAAATAGATCGCATAAATGGGCCGACCATTGCTGCTGATGAATGTCCATAAGCAGGGTGCGTGCAGCCATAGACGCATCGGTGAAGAAATGTTGGCCATGTGTCCAATACCAGATTAGAAAAGTGTCTAATGTGCCGATAAGCCATTCGGTGTTTTCAAGTTTTTTTCGCCATGCCGGATGATCTTGTAACAAGTAACTAAGTTTGGGTGCAAAATAATAAGGTGTTAGGCGTAATCCAGTTAGTTCACGAATCTTATTTTCAGATTTTTGTATGTTTTCGTACCAATGCTTGCCACGGTTATCTTGCCATGAAATCAGTGGAGTAATTGGGTTGCCAGTAGTTTTGTCCCAAATCAAGAAAGATGAACGCTGACTGCATAATCCTAGTGGTGGCTTATTGTCGGTTTGTGCGAGACAGTCTTTAAGTACGTGTTTGGCTGTTTCAAGATATTTCAGCGCATCGCTTTCATAGTGTCCATTTGATGTGTTGATGGTTGGCGCAGGTCGACTGGTTATGTTTCTGAGAATGCCTTGCTGATCTAGTAATGCGGCTTTGATAGATGT
>JAOULU010000313.1 GCA_029881855.1 Nitrosomonas sp.
TGCCCAGTTGTGACTTGCGAACAAACTGGTCGCAATGATTGTTGCCTTAACGCTACTACGCTTAATCTTGACTTGAATACCATCATGGAAATCACGATGTTGATTGATTTTATTTAAGGTTAATACCGACATACCTAGTGCCCATAAACAGAATTTACGTATCCCTTTTTCTTGTGGGGGAAGCATACAGGTATAAGTTAATGCATTTTGTAAATGCATCTTGGCAACACCGACTAGTTCACCGAGTCCTGATTGAAAACATTTATCTGATTGACCGGGCTGAAGGTCATTCAGGTCAAATCCGTTTCTGAGGAAAACATCTTGTGGAAGCCAGCATGCGCCACGTTCTCTATCATCCCAAATATCTTTAAGGATATTAGTCATTTGTAAGGCCTGACCAAAGGATACAGATAACTCCATTAAAGTTGCTTTATTACGATTGATTTCTGGTGAATAATCACAAAAAAGTTCTGTCAGCATTTCACCAACTACGCCAGCAACGTAATAACAATATTGATTCATTGCTGGCAAGTCCTTTAACCCTTCTAGTGTTTCTGTTTCCTGATAATCAGCCATGCCACGCCCCATAATACGTACACATCGCTCAAGTGCACTACGCTGTGTGGGATTGAAGCTGTGAGTGATACGTATGACAGCAGGTGTATTTTTGATTAAATCATGCTCAGCAGGAATTGTGTGATCAGATAGTAGGGGATAGAGTGCATCAACGAATTTATCTGCTGATACATTGCCACAGACAACTTCGGTGAACATATCAGATAATTGCCGTGTCTGTGCAATAGTTAATGCATTATCATCTTCGATTGTGTCGGTGATGCGGCATAGTAGATAGGCATTGCCAATGACACGACGTAACGCTTCCGGTAATTGTGGAATAGTCAAAGCAAAAGTACGGGAAACACCTTGCAGGATAAAGTCCTGATACTGTTCATCTTCGATATTTGAATGGCTAGTCATTACAAATCTGTCGTATGTGAAGGTTATATATTACTATAACAAGATATTCAGTATTGTTGTCTTTATGTAAGAATTGCTTCTGATGCAGTTAACTGATCAATTGTTTCGCGCTGGCGGATGAGGTGTACAGAATCACCATCAACCATAACTTCTGCAGCACGTGGACGGGTATTGTAGTTTGAACTCATGCTCATGCCATAAGCGCCTGCAGACATAACGGCCAGATAATCTCCGCTAGCTATGCTGAGCATGCGATTATGGCCAAGAAAATCGCCAGTCTCACAGACTGGACCTACGACCTGATAATCAAGTGTTTTATCTGTTTTTTGATGAACAGATAGAATATCATGGTAAGCATCATACAGTGCGGGGCGCATCAGATCGTTCATAGCAGCATCAACAATAGCAAAATTTCTATCTGGCGTATGTTTAAGGTATTCAGTGCGTGTTAGCAACAAACCAGCATTGCCAATCATTGATCGTCCAGGTTCAATTAAAAGACGTTGCTTAACATGTGTAGTACTTGCACATAGCGCTGAGACATAATCGCTAATTGACGGCGGTGTTTCATTGGTATAACGAATACCTAGCCCACCGCCTAAATCCAAATGTTCAATTTCAAGACCTTGTGATTGTAAGCGATCCAATAGATTCAGCATTTTTTCACTGGCTTGCATAAATGGTGATAATTCGGTTAATTGAGAACCAATATGACAATCTAGGCCGGTAAATTCTAGGTGGGGATACTCATGTGAACAATGATAAATTCTCTCGGCTTCACTAACAGGCACACCAAATTTATTTTCTTTGAGTCCTGTTGATATGTAAGGATGTGTTTTGGCATCAACATCAGGGTTAACCCTTAAGCTAACTGGGGCCGTTTTATTCATTTTTCCAGCCAGCTGATTTAACGCTTGTAGTTCAGCAAGTGACTCTACGTTAAAACATAAGATGTCAGCAGAAAGTGCCATGCGCATTTCATCAATATTTTTTCCAACACCTGAAAATACAATTTTTTGAGGATTTCCCCCAGCTTTAATTACACGCTGTAATTCACCGCCTGAAACAATATCAAAACCACTGCCAAGTTGTGCCAGTAAATTAAGTATGGCTAGATTTGAATTGGCTTTTACTGCATAGCAAATTAAATGCTCACGTTGTGCAAATGCATTCTTAAACTCATTATAAGCTGATGTTAATGCTGCGCGTGAATAAACATAGCAAGGGGTGCCAAATTCTTGTGCAATCTGTTGTAAAGAGACAGACTCAGCATACAGTATATTGTTGCGATATTTAAATTCAGGGAAGCCACTCATTTATCTTCTGTACCATTTTGTTGTGCATTATTGGGCTGATTAACCTCAGGAAGATAAAGTGGTCCTTTATGTCCACATCCGCTTAGTAAAAGCGTAAGCAGGATAAATGT
>JAOULU010000315.1 GCA_029881855.1 Nitrosomonas sp.
TTGCGCATGAACAATCTTGCCGCCAAATGCCTGCCCAATACTTTGATGACCAAGACAAACACCTAAAACAGGAATTTTTGAGCTAAATTGGTCAATAACAGATAGAGACACCCCTGCTTCGTTTGGTGTACAAGGGCCAGGGGAAATAACAATACGCTCTGGATTCAGTTGTAAGACCTTATCTAGGGTAATTTCATCATTACGAAACACAACGACATCTTCACCCAGCTCTGAAAAATATTGCACCAGGTTATACGTAAAAGAATCGTAGTTATCAATCATCAGCAACATATTTTATAACTCTTTGTCTACATATATATTCTCATCCATCATACTAGTAGAATCTAGCACCAGATGATGTGGCAATCGCCCATTAATCCATGAAAGCGTGCTGATTTTACCAGTTCACCAATATCAATAGTGCTGATTCTGAATATGTTTGGTGATAAGAAATTAACCGTTATTAATAAATATTAGAAGAAAATAATTCACGCCATTATATCAAGCCAAACATGGTTTGATATTATCTCGTTAATTCAGTAGAATACTCTGTTTGTAAACCCTTGCCTCACCAATTAATGGGAGGCTTTACCCAAAAGGATTATATGCGTCATTACGAAATTGTATTTATAGTACATCCTGATCAAAGTGAACAAGTGCCGGCAATGATAGAACGCTATCATGGGATTGTCACTGCGAAAAAAGGCATAGTTCATCGCTCCGAAGATTGGGGGCGCCGTCAACTCGCTTACATTATTCAAAAAGTTCATAAAGCACATTATGCACTTATGAATATTGAATGCGACCAAGAAACACTTGATGAATTAGAGCATGCGTTTAAATTCAATGACGCCATCTTACGTCATCTTACTATCAGAATGAACGGCCCTGTCACCGAACCTTCACCAATGATGCAACAAGAAGACAAACCCAGTGCGCCGCCTACTCAGCCTTCTGACGCTGACGCTGAAACAAAAACAGAAACCAAAGATACAGCTGAAGACGTTAAGAAAACTGAGGAAACCAGCACTCCGGTTGAAACAGAGTAGCCATTGGATTGCAACCAGACGGTAATTTGTGGAAAGATCATTAAACTTGGCGTATTACGTTATACCCCAGCAGGTTGTGCTGTTATCGACTTTACAATCAATCACACTTCACGCCAAACAGAGGCAGGTATTGATCGCCAGGTTTTATGTGAAGTTTTTGCAGTGGCTCTAGGGCAGACGGCAGTAACCATTTCCAGTTTCAAAACGGATACCATGGTAAAACTCACAGGTTTCCTTAACAGAAAAAGTCGGATAAACCAACAACTGGTATTGCATATAAATAACATTGTACAAATTTAATCAGTAAACAGGAAAAGATATGGCTCGTTTTACAAGACGTAAAGACAGTAAAGAGAAAGAAAGAGAAAGAAAAGCAAATCGCCCCTTATTTAAGCGTAAGAAGTTTTGTCGCTTCACAGCTGAAGGTATTAAAAATGTCGATTACAAAGATATCGATATTTTAAAAGACTTTGTCAGCGAAAATAGCAAAATCATACCTGCACGTATTACAGGCACCAGGGCATTTTATCAACGCCAGCTGGGTACCGCTATTGAACGCGCTCGCTTTCTTGCATTATTGCCTTACACAGACCGGCACTAAGGAGAAAAATATGCAAATTATACTGATGGAAAAAATTTCCAATCTCGGGAAATTAGGCGATATCGTTAATGTCAAAAGCGGGTTTGCTCGCAATTATTTGATTCCACAAGGAAAAGCAAAAAGAGCAACTGAACAGTCTATAGCCGAATTTGAATCTAAGCGAGCTGAACTTGAAATGAACCATGCGGCTTCGTTAGCTACAGCCCAAGCAGTAGCCGAAAAACTAGATGGATTACTGCTGCAAATTACTCAAAAAACAGGTAATGATGGAAAACTCTTTGGTTCTGTTACCAATGCCAACATTGCAGAAGCACTAGTAACACAAGGCTTCACCATAGAAAAATCTATGATTCACATGCCACATGGGCAATTAAAACAAGTTGGTGATTATTCTTTAACTGTTGCATTACATAGTGATGTTTCCGCACATATCACCGTCTCGGTACTAGGCGAAACAACACTCTAAAATTTTCAGCATATTTAGTTAAAAAAGGACTGTTATCGGTCCTTTTTTTAACGATCTCGCGTCTTAAATGGTAAAATTCTTTAACCATTAATTTTTATACTGGGCAAATTACTCAAAACACCCATAAAAAATATTTTTTAAAAAAATATCTGTTTTTTTAAAGAGGTAACCAACTGTTTATTAAAAATAAAACTATCATCTGATCTGTCTAAACGTCACTTTTACATCAGATCATTCCATTTTTGCATTGCTTTTTAACTGGATACCTATGGCGCAACC
>JAOULU010000314.1 GCA_029881855.1 Nitrosomonas sp.
CTGAGCGTGAGCAGACGCTTAATGATTTTCTGGAACGAGAAGAATATCTGGTTACCGGCACGATTAAGCGCATGGAGCGAGGGAACGCGATTATAGAATCAGGCAGGATTGAGGCTGAATTGTCGCGTGATCAAATGATTCCTAAAGAGAACCTACGTGTTGGTGATCGAGTGCGTGCTTATTTACACAAAGTTGATCGTGCAGCTAGAGGACCGCAGCTAAAGCTTTCACGTATTTCACCAGATTTTCTGATGAAATTATTTGAATTGGAAGTGCCTGAAATTGAAGAAGGGTTATTGGAAATTAAAATGGCAGCGAGAGATCCTGGTTCGCGTGCCAAGATTGCGGTTAAATCTAATGATCAGCGTGTTGATCCAATAGGCACTTGTGTCGGTATGCGCGGTTCTAGAGTACAGGCGGTAATTGGTGAATTAGCAGGTGAGCGTGTAGATATTATTTTATGGTCAGAAGACCCTGCTACTTTCATTATCAATGCGCTCGCACCAGCTGAAATCAGTAGTATTATGGTGGACGAGGAAAATCACAGTATGGATATTGTGGTTGACGATGAAAATCTTGCTCAAGCAATTGGTCGTGGTGGTCAAAATGTACGTCTTGCCTCAGAGTTGACTGGATGGGAGCTCAACATTATGACCGTGGAAGAATCACAGACTAAACAGAAGGAAGAAACTTCTTTGATCTGTCGGTTATTTATGGAGAAGTTGGATGTTGATGAAGAGGTTGCAGGTATACTTGTGCAAGAAGGGTTTGCTACACTTGAAGAGGTAGCTTATGTACCCATTGATGAAATGCTGGAAATTGAGTCATTTGACGAAGAAACTGTCGATGAAATAAGAAATCGTGCGCGTAATGTGTTATTAACTGACGCTATTGCTAATGAAGAGAAAATTGAAAATGTAGCAGAAGATTTAATTTCGCTAGAAGGTATGGATATTGAAACTGTACGTGAGCTTGCGGCTAAAGGGATTAATAGTCAAGCTGATTTGGCCGATTTGGCTGCTGATGATTTGGTCGAAATGACTGGAATGGAGATAGAGCGTGCGAACCAATTAATTATTAAAGCACGTGAACCATGGTTTGCTTGATTTTTACTATCTGTTGGGATTATGCGGCAATATAAGATGAACTGGCTGGAAGTTTTGAATGCTGAAGGGTTATAGATGGCTCAAATGAGTGTTGAACAATTTGCTAAGGAACTGGGTTTGTTGCCTGCGGTTTTGCTAGAACAGTTACAGGCGGCTGGAGTGAAAAAGTTGCTGGCTGATGATGGATTAACCGAACAGGATAAGGCTCAGTTACTAGAATACCTGCGTAAAACTCATGGTGCAGAAGAAACAAAAAGCAAAGTTACGTTGACTCGTCGACAAACTTCTGAGATTAGAAAATCTGATAGTGCGGGCAGGCCTAGGACGATTCAGGTTGAAGTTAGAAAAAGACGTGTATTTACAAAACCAACTACAACGGATGTAGAAGCTGAACCAGCTGATGTTGTTGATAAAGTCGTTGAGCAAACGACTCCGAAACCTGTTGTTGATGCTAAACAAGCAGCATTAAGAGAAGAAGAAGCTAGAAAACAAGCTGAATTAATTGCTCGCCAAGCAGAGGAAATTAAGAAAAAGAAATCTCGGAAAAAAACTGAAGCAACTGATACAAAGAAAAAGAAAGCTGACGTAAAAGATACAAAAAATAAAACCGATACATCACAAGTCTCTGAGAAAGTTCAATCGGTAGGAAAGGATAAAGCTCCAAAAGGTGGAGAAAAAAGTGAGCAAGACAGTGAAAATGAAGTAACTGCGTCAGTTAGTAAAAATAAAAAAGAATCGCAAGCAAGTGCAACCGAAGGAACATTGCATAAACCTGTGGTCAAGCTAGAAGATAAGGCTGAGAAGAAAAAGAAGCCAGTTAAGCAGGTCGTTTGGAAAGACGATGGTGCTAAGAGGCGTGGAGTGAAATCACGTAGTGATATGTCCGGTAGTCAAGGATGGCGTACACGACGTGATAGGCATAGTAAGCCTGCGTCAACTGCTGGCCAGCAGAGTGAGCATGGGTTTTCTGCGCCAACGGAACCCATTGTGCATGAAGTTATGGTGCCAGAAACAATTTCTGTGGGTGCGTTGGCTCAAAAAATGTCGGTTAAAGCAGCTGATGTTATTAAAGTGCTAATGAAGATGGGTAGTATGGTTACTATCAATCAAATGCTAGATCAAGAAACGGCTATGATTGTTGTTGAAGAAATGGGTCATGTTGCCAAATATGCAGCATTAGATAGCCCTGAATCTTTCTTAGAGAATGCCGAGTCTTCAAGGGCAGAAGTAGAATTGGAGCTACGTGCACCTGTTGTTACAGTGATGGGACATGTGGATCACGGTAAAAC
>JAOULU010000043.1 GCA_029881855.1 Nitrosomonas sp.
AATTAGTATTAACTGGGAAATACAAGATGGGCGTGGCTTATTTTATGTGCAAGACAGCGGCATCGGCATCGAACCCGAGCATATTCCACGCTTAACCGAACGCTTTTACCGAGTGGACAGCAGCCGTTCTCGTGAAACTGGCGGCACCGGTCTTGGCTTGGCGATTGTTAAACATATTTCAAACCGTCACCAAGCACGCTTTAAAATCACCAGCAAAATTGGTGAAGGCAGCCGTTTCAGGATTCAGTTTCCTGCCAAACGAATTATCACACCAGCCAAGCAGTCAGACCCCCCCCCAGCAAATAATTATTAACGTTTTTTTGCACTTCGTTTGTTTGGTTTCTTTGCTGCTTTAGCCTTAACCGACGTTTTTTTCATCCCCACTTCCGCTTCTTTCACAGTTTCCCTTATCGCTTCAGTTTGGCTTTGCCGATTTGACCAAATGATTAATGACACACCAACCAATATCATCGGTATTGAAAGCCATTGACCCATGGTGATACCCAGTGTCTCGACCCCCATAAAACCATCTTCCGGTTCGCGGAAGAATTCTGCAAAAGAACGTAATACGCCGTAACCCGCAATTGCCATGCCCGTTACTGCACCCATTGCACGTGGTTTAGCTGAATAAATCCACAACAACAAGAACAGCACAATCCCTTCCAGCGCAAATTGATACAACTGCGAAGGATGACGTGGCAGTTCGTCTACATAGGGAAAAACCATACCCCACGACACATCAGTCGGACGCCCCCATAATTCCGCATTGATAAAATTACCAATACGCCCAGCACCAAGTCCTAACGGCACGAGCGGCACAATAAAGTCCGTAACCGTTAACCAGTTTAATTGGTGCTTACGCGCCAACAAATACATGGCAAAAAGCACACCTAAAAAACCACCGTGAAAAGACATCCCGCCTTCCCATATCGCTAAAATCAAGTGTGGATTTTCGACATAGTAACCAAACTGATAAAACAACACATGCCCCAGTCGTCCACCTAAGACAACACCCAACATGCCATAAAATAAGGCATCGTCCAGCATGTCATTATTAAACACCGAATTCGGGTTTCGTTTGATGCGATAGCGTCCCAACAGAATGAACAGCACAAATCCAATGAGATACATCAACCCATACCAATGAATGGACAATGGACCTATGGATATTGCAACGGGATCAATCTGCGGATGAACGAGCATGGGTTGTAACCTTATTTGCGGTAAAATACCCATTATAGCAAGCGCGTTTGTAATAAGAGAACGTCTTCAAATATTATATTTACATTATTTCAGGAGTAAGCATGCCAGACAATAAACGCAGCCAAGCCATTACCCAGGGTGCGCAACGGACACCAAATCGTGCCATGTTACGAGCAGTTGGATTTAACGACGGTGATTTTGATAAGCCGATCGTGGGTGTTGCGAATGGCTATTCAACCATAACACCTTGCAACAAGGGACTGAATGAGCTTTCACTCAATGCTGAACACGCATTGAAACAAGCAGGTGCCATGCCACAAATGTTTGGCACCATCACGGTTTCTGACGGTATTTCAATGGGTACAGAAGGCATGAAGTATTCGCTGGTTTCTCGTGAAGTGATTGCAGACTCAATTGAAACTTGTGTGCAGGCAGAAAGTATGGATGGTGTGATTGCTATTGGTGGTTGTGACAAGAACATGCCCGGTGCGATGATTGCCATTGCACGCATGAATGTTCCAGGAATATTTGTTTATGGCGGTACCATTAAGCCAGGACATTACAAAGGTCAGGATTTAACAATCGTCAGTGCATTTGAAGCTGTCGGACAACATAGCGCCAAAAAAATTGATGATGAAGAATTATTGCAGGTAGAGCGTCATGCATGTCCTGGCGCAGGTTCTTGCGGCGGCATGTTTACTGCCAATACCATGTCGTCCGCTTTTGAAGCGATGGGCATGAGCTTGCCTTATTCTTCTACCATGTCTGCGGAAGACGAAGAAAAGTTGATTAGCGCCGGCAAATCTGCTGAAGTACTAGTTAATGCCATCAAACAACAAATCCTGCCACGGGATATTATCACCCGTAAATCTGTTGAAAATGCGATTGCGGTCATCATGGCTGTAGGTGGTTCGACTAATGCAGTATTACACCTACTGGCCATTACACATGCGGCCGAAGTAGACCTGAGTATTGAAGATTTTGAAGAAATTCGTGGCAAAGTCCCTGTAATCTGTGACTTAAAACCTTCTGGTCGTTATGTCACAGCGGACCTGCATCAGGCTGGGGGCATTCCGCAAGTCATGAAAATGTTATTAAATCAAGGGTTATTACATGGCGACTGTATCACCATCAGCGGACAAACTATTGCTGAGACATTAAAAGATATCCCTGACACACCTCGAACCGACCAAGATGTGATTCGCCAATGGGACAACCCAATGTACACACAAGGACACTTAGCGATACTCAAAGGCAATTTATCAACAGAAGGCTGTGTAGCCAAAATATCCGGCATCAAGAACCCCAAAATCACCGGCCCAGCCCGTGTATTTGAATCCGAGGAAACTTGTATGGCTGCAATTCTTGCGCATCAAATTAAAGCTGGCGATGTGGTGGTTATCCGCTATGAAGGCCCTAAAGGTGGGCCAGGTATGCGTGAAATGCTCTCACCAACCTCTGCACTAATTGGTGAAGGTTTGGGAGATTCCGTTGGCTTGATTACAGACGGGCGTTTTTCAGGGGGGACCTATGGTATGGTGGTTGGCCATGTCGCACCTGAAGCCTATGTTGGCGGCACAATTGCTTTAGTGCATGAGGGTGACTCAATTACCATTGATGCTGTGCAACGCTTGTTACAGCTAAATGTCTCTGATGAAGTTTTAGCGCAACGTCGCGCCGAATGGCGCACACCAGAGCCACGCTATACTCGGGGCGTGTTAGCCAAATATGCCAAGCTTGTTTCTACAGCCAGCAAAGGTGCTATCACTGATTCGGAGATATAACACGATTTACACAAATTTCTATTTTTATTTAATGAATGGAACTAATTGATTCACTGTTAAGTCTTAACAAACTAACAAACGCGGTTAACGCAATTAACCTCCGGGTTTGTCAAATTTGTAATTGCAAGTCCGATAGTCGTCTAACTTGCAGGAGTTGCTGCATGACTGTAAAGTTCAGGGTAAAATAGCAGTCCCGTTATAAACTTTAATAAGGAATAATTATATGAGAGCAGTTTTAATTGGAATGGTTACAGCATCAGCAATGATGTTGGCAGGCAACGCACAAGCAGATGCAGCACTTGCAACAAGCAGTGGTTGCCTAAACTGCCATCAGGTTGAAGCAAAGACTGTTGGTCCAGCATTAAAAGCAATTGCAGAAAAATATGCAGGTCAAGATGGTGCTTCTGACTATCTCGCAGGCCAAATTAAGAATGGCAGCAACGGCGTATGGGGCCCAATCCCAATGCCACCAAACGCTGCTGTTAGTGATGACAATGCTAAAGTCTTAGCTGACTTTATTCTGTCACTTAACTAAGCTGCTTTAGCTAGTAAAAGCCGACGTTTTTAGAAGCGTCGGCTTTTTATTTGCCAAATCCTGGGAAAACAAATGAAGACACGAATAGAGTGGAAAGGTAATGTATGTTTTCAAGCCGAATCAGGTAGTGGACATCAAATTTTAATGGATGGTGCACCTGAAGCGGGTGGACAGAATCTTGGGCCGCGCCCAATGGAAATGCTGTTGATGGGTTTAGGCGGATGCACAACCTTTGATGTCATTTTGATTCTGAAAAAAGGCCGCCAGGATATCAGCGACTGTGTTGTAGAAATTGAAGCAAAACGTGCAGAAACTGACCCCAAAGTATTTACACACATTCACCTACATTTTATCGTAAGCGGGAAAAATCTAAAGTTACATCAAGTTGAACGCGCCATCAACTTATCCGCAGAAAAATATTGCTCTGCTTCAATCATGCTTAGAGACACTGTAGAAATTACGCACGACTATGAAATCGTAGAGCTATCTGTAGACTCCTAATTCCTCACGACAGTAATTATGTTAGCCCGGCCTCATGTGCTTGCTGATCAGCATGATAACTAGAACGAACCATAGGGCCACATGCTGCATGACTAAAGCCCATTTCTAGCGCTGCATTTTCAAAAATTTTAAAACCTTCCGGCGTCACATACCGCAAAACAGGCAGATGGCCCGTACTTGGCTGCAAATATTGCCCAATGGTCAGCATTTCAACATTATGTTCACGCAAATCACGCAGCACTTGTAGAATCTCTTCATCCGTCTCTCCCAACCCTAGCATTAAGCCAGATTTTGTGGCCACATGAGGAAAATCCACTTTAAAATCTTTTAATAACTTCAACGAATGGGCATAATCTGCACCAGGGCGACATTGTTTATACAGTCTTGGCACTGTCTCCAGATTATGGTTCATGACATCTGGCGGACAATTACCGAGTTTTTCCAATGCAACTTCTAATCGCCCCCTGAAATCAGGCACTAAAACTTCTATCTTAGTTAGTGGCGAGTGCGCACGTATCTCACGAATACAATCAACAAAATGCTGTGCACCACCATCACGCAGATCGTCGCGATCAACACTGGTAATGACCACATATTTCAGCCTCATAGCCGCAATAGACTGTGCAAGATGCAGTGGTTCATTGGCATCCGGTGGTTTCGGCCTACCATGTGCCACATCACAAAAAGGGCAACGCCGTGTACACAAATCACCCAAAATCATAAAGGTGGCTGTTCCTTTTCCGAAACACTCGCCTATATTAGGGCACGAAGCCTCTTCACAAACCGTATGCAATTTATGTTCACGCAACAGTCGCTTGACTTCATAGAAAGCTTGGCTACTGGAAGAGCGCACACGAATCCATGACGGTTTACGTAACAAATCACCGGGAGATTGTGGGGTTATTTTAATTGGGTTGCGTGCGGTTTTTTCCGCACCTTTTTGGCGAATTTCAGTGCTCATAATATTACTTGCCATTTCCTTTAACGAATCAATCTTTGTTGCAATTTCTCAGTCAATTGTTGACTGATAATGTCTAGTCCATCGGTAATACCTAGGTCTTTTGTTTGTGTGACTTGTAAACCGGCGTAGCCACAAGGATTGATTGCGCTAAATGGCGCTAAATCCATATCAACATTCAATGCAATGCCGTGGTAACAATAGTTTCTTTTTATTTTTAAACCCAGTGCAGCTATTTTGGCATTATCCACATAAACACCGGGCGCATCAATCCGGCTTTTTGCCTCTATTTGGTAATCACTTAGCAAGTCTATCACGGCATTTTCCATTCTTCGGACTAATTCCCGCACACCAAGTTTCAAGCGACGTATATCCAATAATAAATAGGCGATGAGTTGGCCAGGCGCATGATAAGTTATCTGCCCGCCTCGGTCTGTTTTAATCACAGGAATATTGTTGGCATGGAGCAAGTGTTCCGGCTTACCAGCAAGCCCTTGAGTATACACAGCAGGGTGTTGTAACAACCAAATTTCATCACGTGTTTGCGCAGTACGGGAATTTGTAAAATCTTTCATAGACTGCCAGGCAACATGATAGTCAACCAAACCAAGCCGCTTGACAGTAAACCCGGTATGCGCAGTTATTTGATTAGATTGCGTCATTTCCTACAGTACAACCGCCACCATTGGATGCTCACTTAACGCCTGGTAGAGTGCATCAAGTTGCGCCCTTGATGTCGCCCTGATTGTACAGGTGACACTTAAATACGCACCTTTTTTGCTCTCACGGGTCTGTATGGTTGTGTCATCAAAATCTGGCACATGCTGCTTAACAATCACTACGACTACTTCAGCAAAGCTTTTTTCTGACTTACCCATAATTTTGATTGGAAAATCACAGGGGTATTCAATGAGTGAAGTTTCTTCTGTCATACAAAATATAAAATAACTTAATTAGCCATGCCGCCACGCATTGTTGTTGCCTTATAGTGCTGATAAAGTTTATGTAATTGTGCAAACTTTGCACCAGGCTTTCCACTCCCAACAATTTGGCCATCTAAACAAGTGACTGCCATGATTTCTTTGGTAGAAGAGGTCAACAAAATTTCCTCTGCATTACGCAACTCTTCCTCAGTTATCTCCCTAATCTCATAGGCAATATTATTTGCTTTTGCAAGCTCCAGAACAACCTCATAAGTAATTCCAGGCAGTATTAAATGGCTTTTAGGTGGCGCCAATAATACCTGGTCTTTAACAACAAAAATACTACTTGCCGCACCTTCAGTGAGAAAACTGTCCCTAATCATTATCGTTTCAACAGCACCTGCATCCACCGCAAGTTGGCGTAATAATACATTGGGTAATAATGATATTGACTTAATATCGCAACGTATCCAACGATTATCAATGGCCGTCACGGCGGTAATACCATTACGCAAAAATTCTTCTGACGGCGCTAATAATGGGTTACTTAAAATCATTACCGTTGGGGGAACTTGCGGAAAAGCGTGGTCACGTTTAGCAACACCACGAGTAATATGCAGGTACAACGATTGGTCGTTTTCTTTGTTTTTTGCAATGACTTGATCAAATAAGTCGCGCCATTCAGTCTCACTATGCGGGTTTTTTAGTCGTATTCCATCAAGACTGTGTTGCAAACGATGTAGATGATTTTCCAGCCGAAAAGGCTTACGCGAGTAAACAGGAATGACTTCATAAACACCGTCGCCGAAAATGAACCCTCTATCCAGCACTGGGATACATGCCTCTTCAATAGGCATAAACTTACCATTAAGATATATCATGCTAGAAACCGCAGAAGATGTTTGGCGTGTGTTGTGCTTTGTTTTCGACAAAGCACAACAAGTCGTAATAACGTGTAATAAATATCACAGTGCGCTCATTTTTCAACTATGTTTGCGCTGGAACCTGCCCAAGAAACATTCATTAATTAAAGAGCAATTTGACACCGTCCCAAGCACGACCAAAAACATTGGCGGTGCCGATTTTCTCCAATGCAACCAAAGGATAGGTTTCTATCGTTCGGCCATTCAAGGTGAATCTTACTGTGCCAACTTCTTGGCCAATTCTAACCGGAGCTATCAATGGTTGTTTATATTCCATAGTGGCCTTGAGTTGATCCGCCTGTCCTTTTTGCAAAGTAAAATAAACATCACGATTGAATCCCGCTTTAAGCGCATTCTCAGCGCCCTTCCATAGCTGAATGGTCGTTAACACCTCATCTTTTTTGTATAAATGCAACGTGTCGTAAAACTGGAAACCATAGTTTAATAACCGCTGACTCTCCATGCTACGCGCATTAGCAGACTCGGTGCCCATGACGACAGATATAAGCCGTCTTTTATCACGTATCGCCGATGTAACCAGACAAAAACCGGCGGTTTTTGTCCAACCTGTTTTCATACCATCAACATGCGGATCCAACCACAATAATCGATTGCGGTTAGGTTGTGTGATATCGTTATAAGCGAATTCTTTTATGGAATACAGCGGATAAAATTCGGGAAAATCACGAATAATGGCTGTTGCCAATAAAGCAAGATCATGGGCGGTACTATAGTGGTTAGGATTAGGAAGACCGGTAGCGTTAACGAAATGCGTACTCCGCATATTCAAGCGCTCGGCTTCTTTATTCATCATTTGCGCAAAAATTTCTTCTGAACCCGCAACGGCCTCAGCCAATGCGATACAGGCATCATTACCCGACTGCACAATCATCCCGCGAATTAATTCATCGACGGTCACTTTTTTATTCGGTTCAATGAACATACGTGAACCAATCATCCGCCAAGCGCGTTCAGAAACCGGAATATTCTGATCCAAGGAAATATGTTTTTGTTTTACTGCCGTAAATACGACATAAGCCGTCATTAATTTTGTTAACGATGCGGGCTCAATCCGATCATATGCATTATGACTAGCCAATACCTGCCCTGTATGAAAGTCAGCCAACAAATAAGATGTTGCATCGATAGATAACGCAGGTTGCTGGGCGAAGGCTGGCGATATAGCCAAACACATTAATAACGAAAATAGATGCTTCATGGCAGTTTTTACAAAAATATTATTATAGCTCGCTCTAGTCAAAGTTTTCACCAGTCACTTGAATTAAAATATTGGGCTATTATTATAATATCGTATAGCGCCCGAAACCATCACTCTAATTTTCTCAGAAAAATTTAATTTCTAATCTTCTTCTGGCTCTGGGTCTTCTCGCAAACTTGGATTTGTACTCATCGCAGATGTTACACCCTTTGCAAGCCCCACATTAGCCGGAATTCGGGGTGTTTTACAATCTACATCTGCATTTTGCGCACGATGCCGCAACGCATGGTCTATCAAAACCAAAGAAAGCATAGATTCAACTATCGGTGTAGCACGAATGCCTACACACGGGTCGTGCCTGCCATGTGTCTCAACAATCACCGGCTCACCATTCTTGTCCACTGAGCGCCGACCCAAACGGATACTAGACGTCGGTTTAATTGCCACATTAACCGTTATCGCCTGGCCAGTAGAAATACCCCCTAAAATACCCCCGGCATTGTTACTCAAAAAACCCTCTGGTGTTATCTCGTCCGAATGCTCTGTGCCTTTTTGCTCGACACAGGCAAAGCCCGCGCCAATCTCAACGCCTTTAACCGCATTGATATTCATCATGGCATAAGCAATCTCAGCATCCAAACGGTCATAAACCGGCTCACCCCACCCAACAGGAACGCCTTCTGCAACAGCGCTGATTTTAGCACCGACTGAATCACCAGACTTACGCAATTGATCCATAAATGTTTCCAACTGCGCGACATAACTGTTGTCCGCTACAAAAAATGGGTTCTCGCTGACATCACTCCATTGTTTAAATGGAATTTCAACAGGCCCAAGTTGCGACATATAACCACGAACAACAATACCGAATTTCTCATGCAGCCATTTCTTAGCTATAGCTCCCGCGGCAACCCTGACTGCCGTTTCTCTGGCAGACGCACGGCCACCGCCGCGATAATCACGAATGCCGTATTTTTGCCAGTAGGTATAATCCGCGTGGCCCGGACGAAAAGCATCCATAATCTTACTATAATCTTTGCTGCGTTGATCTTCATTACGAATCAGCAAAGCAATGGGCGTCCCGGTTGTTTTACCTTCAAACACACCGGACAAAATCTCAACGGTGTCAGACTCACGCCGCTGTGTCACATGGCGAGAGGTTCCCGGCTTGCGTCGATCCAATTCTTGTTGAATTTCTTCAACCGTTATTTCCAGACCCGGCGGGCAACCATCAACAACACAGCCAATTGCTGGCCCATGTGATTCCCCAAAAGATGTAACACTAAAAAGCTTACCAAAAGTATTGCCAGACATTCTATTTTTCTCTTAACACCGATCTTCTGAGTCTATCATACGTAGCCCTAGATTTTTGAATTGACACCCTGATTGAGGTATATCAACAATGAAATTCTTTCATCATGCTATACCTACATGTAAAATGCGCCTAAACAATTAATGTAATGCAGAATAAACCAATCTTTCAAGCCATTTTAAATTGCCTT
>JAOULU010000044.1 GCA_029881855.1 Nitrosomonas sp.
ACTTGGGTCAAGGCGCGCAAAGAAAATAAATTTTCAGATTTTGCGCCCGTGCTAAAACAGTTTCTCGCGTTAAAAAAAGAGTGGGCGCAGTGTGTGTTTCCTGAAAAGAATGCCTACGATGCAAATATCGAACTGTTTGAGCGTGGCACGTCAATGGCAGAAATCACGCCTATTTTCGAGCGGCTAAAAACCGAATTAATACCGTTCATACAATCTATTCAAGAAAAACAATACCAACCAGACACGTCTTTTTTACAGGGAAAATTTCCTATTGAAAAACAGGAAATACTGGGTCGTAAAATTAGTAAGGATATGGGTTTTGATTTTGATCAGGGCCGCATGGATGTTTCCGTCCATCCTTTCTGTGGCGGCAGCCACCCTACCGATGTACGCATTACCACACGCTACAAGGAAAGTGATTTTATTGAATCGCTGTATGCCGTAATTCATGAAACAGGGCATGGCTTATATGAACAGGGCCGTATGCCTGGTCATCAGGATTTACCTGTATCCGAGTCCCTGACGATGGGAATACACGAATCACAATCCTTATTTTGGGAGCGCATGATTGCACAAAGCAAACCCTTTTGTGTGCATTATTTCGAGACAATTCGCGCCACATTCCATGATAATTTGCACCGTGCTACAGTGGATTCCTTCTACCAAGCCATTAATACTTGCAAGCCTGATTTTATTCGCGTTGAGGCGGATGAACTGACCTACCCGTTGCATGTCATTTTGCGTTATGAAATTGAGAAAGGTTTGTTTGACGACACCATAAATGTTGATGATTTGCCTGAAGCCTGGAATACCTTGATGATGAAATATTTAGGTGTCAAACCACCAACTGATACGCTGGGCGTGCTACAAGACTCTCATTGGGGCAGCGGGGCATTTGGCTATTTTCCTTCGTATACACTGGGTGCCATATACGCCTGCCAGTTCTATAGGACAATGTGCAACGAATTACCGGACACAGAAAAAAATATTGAAATTGGCAACTTCGCGCCTATCAAACAATGGCTTAATGAGAAGATACACAGCCAGGGTAGGCTTTATACTCCTCAAGAATTAGTTTTAAACGTCACCAGTGAAACATTGAACCCAGATTATTTTATTGATTATCTAAAAAACAAATATAACGCTATTTATCAAACCAGAAACTAGACCTGTTTACGCGCGTAAACATTTTCCATCCATTTCCGCACACGGTTGGCATCACCAATTCGTGTGTTTTTTCCCCAGGAATTCAAAAGTACAATGACAACAGGTTTACCCGCGATATTGGCTTGCATAACCAGGCAGCGTCCTGCTTCATTTAGATAGCCTGTCTTGGAAACATCGATCTGCCAACTCTGACTACGCACCAGGCTGTTTGAATTGATATATTGCAATTTATTTTTTCTGTTTGCTGGTGAAACAATGTGTCTTGACGTTGTGGAAAACTCACGAATAACACCATAATCATTTGTTGCAGCAACCATTTTCGCAAGATCACGTGCGGTAGAAACATTGCCGCTACTTAATCCGGTTGGCTCGACAAAATAACTGTCAATCATTCCAAGTTCAAACGCTTTTTTGTTCATGGCGCGTACAAAAGCTTGAATACCACCAGGATAAGTGCGCCCCAAAGCTGCTGCCGCTCGGTTCTCAGAAGACATTAACGATATTCTTAATAACTCATGACGTGCATAGCTGGAACCTACCGACAACCGAGAACGTGTGTTTTTTAATCGGTCTACATCTGCTGAAGTAATCACAATTTTATCGCCCATAGGCAATTGCGCATCAAGTATAACCATAGCAGTCATTAATTTTGTGATAGACGCTATGGGTACGACACTATTAGCGTTCTTATCATAAATAACATTGTTGTCTTGCGTGTCTAACACCATAACCGCATGGGATCTTAGATTAGGAAGGTTTTGTTGCGCAAAAGAACTGTTGGCCCAAAAAAATATGACACAGAATAAAATAACCCCTTGCTTCATTTTTTTCTCCAATTTGCAGAATCCGGCTTTATGATTTTAACCTGACTACCCATTCTAATCGGCATCACCAATACCCTCGGCGCTTGCCACAATCCACAGAAAGAACACCTGCGAGTTATAGCATTACTCTAACACCAGAAAAAAAAACACAAGCCATAAACAACATGCAAAAATTCCTTTTTCTATTTGTTTAAAAAGAAATTTTATTGCATTTTTGGCTTGAAAAATATTTCTATCAATTAACGGCAGACACAAGCATATCTATAGCAATAGGATATTACCGCCTTATTCGAAATTAATAATCAGACTAATGCCCGTCATAAAGTCGCTCTATCTCGGTTTTATAATGCGCCATAATCACTGATCGCCGAAGCTTCAATGTAGGCGTTAGCATTTTATTTTCAACCGTCCATGGCTCGAGCGTCTGTGCAACCCGGCGTATTCTAGCATAACCTGGAAACTCACTCGTTTGAGTGGTGATTTTATCCAACAGTATTTCTTCGACTTGTTGTATTTGGTTCGGATTCGCTAAATTTATATCAAGACCATATAAAGCAGCGAATTTCCGCCAACAATCCGTATTCAAGACAGCCAGTACAGTCAAGTAAGGGCGCACCTCTCCAATCAACATCACTTGTTCAAATAGCGGATCACGTAAAATTGCAGCTTCCATATCACCTGGCGGCACTTTTTCACCGGTCGACAACACAATAATTTCTTTCAATCGCCCGGTAATCGTTACGCGACCGTCTTTGTCAATGGATGCAACATCACCGGAATTCAACCAACCATCATCTGACAAAATAGCCTTTGTCGCCTGTGGGTTGTTCCAGTAACCCAACATGACATTAGGCCCTCTAATGAGCAATGCGTTATGTTCATCCAACTTAACTTCCACACCAGGAAGCGGTAATCCCACACTAGAGGGCACATTATCTTCCAGTCGATTGGCACACACAACAGGACTACTTTCTGTCATACCAAAACCTTGCAAAATGGGCAGTCCCAAACCAATAAATACACGCGATATCTCAGCCGACAATGGCGCGCCTCCACTCATCGCTTGGCGTAATCGCCCACCCAGTTTATTCATTAGCTTACTGGCCACCAATTTATCCAGTAGCGGCCATAATAAATGATTCATCTGGCGCAAGCCACGCCCTTGCTGATATTCAAACCGACTATAACCGACATCAACTGCGAAATTAAACAGCCATCTACTTAATGCAGGAGCTTCTGCCAGCTTTGCACGAATACCCGCATAAACCCGTTCATAAATACGTGGCACAGAAACAAGAATTGTCGGGCGAACAGTCAGCAAATCTTCCTGCAGCAAAGGAATTGAGCGTGCATAAGCGATCTTAGCACCACACATCATTGGAATATAATAACCAACCGTGCGCTCAAATGTATGAGACAGCGGCAAAAATGACAGCAATAAATCTTGCGCTTTTACCGGTACAATTTCCAAACAACTGTACGCATTGGTTAAAATATTATGGTGACTAAGCATCACACCTTTTGGCTTACCTGTAGTGCCTGAGGTATAAATAATTGTAGCTAAACCATATGGGTCACTATTAACATGCTGCACTTCGCCTGCTTGTGATGGCAGCCAGTTATTCAGCGAAATGAGAATATCTTTCTTCGTTTGGCGTGGGTTATTATTGCCAAATGTATCTACCATTACGATTCGTCGCAACCCTTCTACCTGGCAACAAGCATCACTCACATCCTGCCAATCATCTGTTTTTTCTAATAGCAGTAATTTCACACCTGCATCAGACAACATATAGGCCACATTGTCGGCACGATCTTCCGTGTAAAATGGTACTACAATCAATCCTAACCCTAATGCAGCTTGCTCGAACATAACCCACTCAGGACAGTTTCTTAACATCACCGCTACCCGGTCTCCAGACACAAGCGATTCTTTAATAAGTGCCGCTTGCCAACGTGCAATAAACTGGTTCATCTGCTCCCAAGTATAATCACACCACTTCTCACTGGATGGATCAAAATAACGATAGGCCCCACCCTTTGGTGAATGTTGTACGCGGATATTAAATAAACCATCCAGAGTTACCGCTTGTTCCACTGAGATTATATCGGTCATTTCACTTTTTCCGATTTGGAGCACCCTCTTTCTTCTTTTTCTTTTTATGCTCGTCTTTATCGACAAATGCATCAGAAGAGGCTATTTCCTCTATTTTGCCTGGCTTGAACAAGTCTGATTCGGCAACTTTCTCCAGCGCATCCATCATCTTCTTCTCTTCATCCTTTTCTTGTTTATCAGAAGCATCTGAAGTTTTTACATCATTTGGCTGATCTGGCTCAGATAATTCTTGCTTGCCAGGTGCGTCTTGCACATCATCCTCAGTGCGCTCTAATGTGCTTTTTCTATCTTGATCATCACTATCGCCACGATCACTCTCTTTAGAAGACACATCAGAAGATAATATTTCTTCCATTTGGTCTGATTTGGCTACTTCATCCAGCGTTGAGTGATCATCAATCACCTTAATCTTTTCGGCCATTTCTTTTTCACCAAGACCCTCTAGAGAAACCACATCGTTTAATATACTCACTTCAGATACATCTAGATTGTCAGGCACGTCTTGCGACTCATCCTCAATACTTTTTGTAGCTTCCTCACCAGCAGGTTCTTCAATATCACTACTACCATTCTCCCTAGTAAATACATCAGAAGATGCTAATTCTGTCATCTTATCCACTTCAAGCGTACTCGGTTGAACAGCTTTTTCCGCTGAAACTGATTGCTCAGAACTAAAATCTGCCGGAAAATCGTCAACCTTGACCACCCGACTTCGCAACGTTTTCATTTTATTAAGCAGCTCTGCCTCGGCAGCAGTAATCGCACCTTTTTGCAATGCTTGTGTGATTTCATCATCACCTATTTCGGTAATCTTTCCCGCTTTAACTGCACTGCGTAGTTTGGCCTCAACTGTAGTGCATTCAACGGCACACTTCATGGCTTGCTCTAAATCTGCCAGGGGTTCATCAGCACCTGTTGGCACATAAATACCTGCTGTCAATCGGTCACGTACTGCACCTGGTTCTAACATGAGTTTTGCCACCTCATGGCCCAATGCATCAGATGGTGGGCTATAACGTCTACCCAGGGGGAAAACCAATCTTCTTATTATCCAAATTAATACAACGTTACCAGGAAGATTATCCAAAAACTCATCAAAAGCTTGCTGCATCTGATAGATCGCATCCTGCATCGACCAATGTAATAATGGCAAATCCGATTCAGGGCGACCATCTTGTTCAAAGCGCTTTAGTGTTGCCGAACATAAATAAAGCATGCTTAGAATATCACCCAGTCTAGCCGACAATCGCTCCTTACGTTTGAGCGACCCACCTAATAACAATAATGCGATATCAGCAACAAATGCAAAATTGGCAGAAAAGCGCGTTAGTTGTTGATAGTAAGCCACTGTTTCTGGAGAAATATTTTCTGGAACATTGTCCTTAAGATATTGCCCGAATAATCCATATGCCAAGCAATTCATAACATTGCGCATGTTATAAATAGCATGCCCAACCAGTGCCTCGTCAAATTCAGCAGATGCACGCTTTGTATCATCATCATGCGCAGCATTCACTTCTTTTAATATATAGGGGTGACAACGCATCACCCCCTGGCCAAACACAATCATATTACGCGTCAGAATATTGGCACCTTCTACGGTAATACTAACCGGGATATGTTGATATGAGCGCCCCAGATAATTTCTTGGACCAAGGCAAATACCCTTGCCGCCATGAATATCCATCGCGTCAATAACAGCCTGGCGTGCACGCTCAGTCAGATGATATTTAACTATGGCTGAAATCACCGATGGCTTTTCTCCCAGATCGACAGCACTCGCAGTCATGACACGAGCTGCATCCATCATATAGGTATTACCACCAATACGTGCCAACGCTTCTTCAATACCTTCGAAATTGCCAATTGGTGTATTAAATTGCACACGCACTCTGCCATAAGCACCACTGGTCTGCGCTGCTAATTTAGCTGCGCCCACACTTGTTGCCGGTAATGATATCGAACGCCCTGCTGCCAGACTATTCATTAACATGCGCCAACCATGGCCCACACCTTCTTGACCGCCGATAATCCATTCCATGGGTATAAAAACATCTCTACCAGAATTAGGGCCATTTTGGAAAGCTGCATCTAATGGAAAATGCCGACGCCCAATCTCAACGCCAGGCGTATTAGTTGGAACAAGCGCCAATGTAATACCGAGGTCCTCGTCACCACCTAATAATCGGTCAGGGTCATAAAGCTTAAACGCGAGCCCCAGGATGGTTGCCACCGGCCCTAACGTAATATAGCGTTTATCCCATGTAACACGCATACCCAACACATCCTGTTTGCCATCATATTCACCTCGACAAACAATACCAAAATCAGGGATAGAACCAGCGTCCGAACCGGCATCTGGTGAAGTCAACGCAAAACAAGGTACTTCCAATCCTTTTGCCAAACGTGGTAAATAATGGTTTTTTTGTTCTTCGGTGCCATAGTGCAAAAGTAGCTCAGCCGGCCCTAATGAATTAGGAACCATGACAGTCACAGCAGCTGTACCACTACGCGAACCAATTTTCATGACTACCTGAGAATGTGCCAATGCAGAGAAACCATACCCACCATACTTTTTAGGTATAATCAGACCGAAAAAACCATTGTCTTTAATAAATTGCCAAACTTTCGGTGGCAAGTCATGCAACTCATGCGTGATTTTCCATTCATCCAACATGTCGCATAGCTGCTCAACAGGACCATTTAAAAAAGCTTCTTCTTCTACACTCAATTGTGGCTTCGGGTACGCCAGCAACTTGTTCCAATCGGGTTTACCACTAAATAAATCACCGTCCCACCATACTGTCCCAGCATCCAGTGCCTCTTGTTCTGTTTGCGAAATCTGCGGCAGCATTTTACGAAAGAGATTGAGAATCTGATTAGAAACAATCATACATCGCAAAGATGGCACATACAGGATGACGCCTATGACTGCAAACAATGATAAGAAAAGAAACAGGAGCATGATTAATTTCCCCGTAGATAAGTTAAGACACACAAAATACATGTTAACCAGTGCAAGACATGGATCAGGCGTGTAAAATCCAGCTATTGCCTCAAGTAGCTTACAGTCCCAAATTTACATGATAATCACACAAACCCCTACACTAACTTTAAAGTTCTATTGATACACTGTTGTGTAATGCATACACCTTTATATACTGGAATAATATTTACCCTCAAGGAAACACTTAATGCCCAATGAAACACTAACACTCGCCCAAACACTAATCGCCCGTCGCTCATTAACACCTGCCGATGATGGCTGCCAAGAAATACTCATCAACCGTTTGGAAAAATTGGGATTTAACATTGAAAGAATGCGCTTTGGTGAAGTTGATAATCTGTGGGCACGCCGTGGTTCCACGTCACCCATACTCTGTTTTGCAGGCCATACGGATGTCGTGCCTACCGGCCCAGTAGAGCATTGGGATAGCGACCCATTCACACCAACTATCCGCGATGAACGGCTTTTTGGGCGTGGTGCAGCAGACATGAAAACCTCATTAGCTGCATTTATTACTGCGATTGAAGCTTTTGTTGAAGAACACCATGATCATAAGGGATCAATTGCGTTAATTATCACGTCAGATGAAGAGGGGCCGGCAATTGACGGCACAATCAAAGTTGTTGAAACGCTTCAAGCGCGCGGAGAATTATTAAATTACTGTATTGTTGGCGAACCAACTTGCACGAATGTGTTGGGAGACACCATAAAAAATGGTCGACGCGGATCTCTATCTGGAAACTTGACAATCAACGGTGTCCAAGGACATATTGCTTACCCTCATCTAGCTAAGAACCCAATACATCTGGCAGCACCTGCCATTGCCGAACTAGCGCAAACCCAATGGGATGAAGGCAATGAATATTTTCCACCTACGACCTGGCATATTTCTAATATTCATAGTGGAACAGGTGCTACAAATGTCATCCCCGGCACGATAAATATGCTATTTAATTTCCGGTTCTCCACTGCCAGTACCGTTGAATCACTACAAACGAGAGTAACGGAAATTCTTGATAAACACGAACTAGACTATAACTTGCAATGGGAGCTATCCGGCAAGCCTTTCCTCACACCCAAAGCCGAACTTGCCAATGCAATGCGTGATGCTATCATCACAGCAACCACAGTTGAACCGCAACTGTCCACTTCTGGCGGCACATCAGATGGACGTTTCATCGCAGATATCTGCACACAAGTTGTAGAATTTGGACCATGTAATGCAACAATTCACAAACTCAACGAAAATGTTGAACTAAAAGAAATTGAGAAGTTATCCGAGATTTATCAACTGACCATGGTGAATTTGTTAGCCGATTGATTAGATAGCGGCATCCAATCTGATCCTTTAAAAAAACCTGGGAGATTCGAGACATCATTCCAGCGCAATAGTCTATCTCTATAGATTAAACAAACCCCTCAACAGATACAACTATAAGTGATCCCCCTGAAATTTAGACTAATCTAATTGTGTCTAATTTTTCACTCAACGTTTACATTTCCTCCACAATTCAGTCTCTTTTTTAACCTATAGTTAATTTTTTGCAAAAACGACCCGTAAGATAAAGATTACATTTATATGTTTTCAAGTTAACTAATAGAGGTGACAAAATGAGAATCAACGAACCTGTGACACAAAGAGATATGGGCATGGACAATGAGACCGAGATTATTTCTACCACTAACCTAAAAGGCGCACTGACTTCAGTCAATGATGACTTTATAAAAATGAGTGGCTATACCTGGGAAGAACTAGAAAATAAGAATCACAATATTATTCGTCACCCCGACATGCCACCTGAAGGTTTTGTCATGTTATGGGACGCTATGAAATCGGGCAATCCTTGGATGGGGCTGGTAAAAAATCGTCATAAAAGTGGCGATCATTATTGGGTCGATGCTTACGCTAGCCCGCAGTATGAAGATGGAAAAATAATGGGCTATCAATCTGTTCGGGTTAAAGCACATGATGATTGGATAAAGCGTGCAGATGCTTTATACAACAAAATCATGTCGAAAAAGACCGACGATGATAAAAGGAAGTCTAGGCTAGACGAAGTCAAACTTACCCGTTTCCCAATCAGCTTTACAGCAAAAGTTTCTATTGCTGTGTCAAGTATCTTTATTGTTTGCTTCGTGGGCCTGGCTATTGCCGGACAAATGCCCCTCATTTCCGCTCTAATCAGTGGTGTTATTGGTAGCGCATTAGGCACGGTTACTGTCTATAACATGTTAAGTGGCCTGCGCAAAATAGCAGCCGAATCTGAAAAAGTAGCGAATGACCCACTGGCACGCTTTATTTATACAGGCCGAAACGATGATCTGGGACAAATTGAATACTCACAGATCTTTTTAAATGCCAAATTACGTACGGCTATAGGTCGAGTTAAAGAGTCATCCACGGTTCTAGATAGCGCTGCATTA
>JAOULU010000316.1 GCA_029881855.1 Nitrosomonas sp.
GTCACATTAGGAATTTTTCTACCTAAATAAAACTGCGTAGTTTAACTATAAAATGTGTGCCCATGCCCACTTCACTTCTACCTGAAAAATCACCTTCCCAGTCTTTGATATAACGCAAGGCTCCACGTAACTTCCTAAATTCACTCGATGTCATGTTTTCATTACCATCATGACCAATCAAGTATTGTTGAAAACGCTCATTTGGCATACCAAAACCACTGTTTGAAAAAGTAAGCTTTACTTGACGGTTATTTTTCTCAAACTTAATAAATATTAATGTGTTTTCAGCAGCATCTTGCAAAAGTAAATGTAGAATAGAATCAAACAGTTTCGTGAGTTCATCCTTTTCTGCTAAAACAAGACTAATAAATTCTGGGAAATTATGCTTAAGTCTAATTGCGCGCAGTTTAGCGATCTCATTTTGGTTTCTAATCGCAGTATCTATTGCTTCTTTTGCATTAACTGGATAACCATCACCCGAATACGCCCATAGATCAGAAACAAGGTATGCCTCTGACTGACTAATGGTTTCAGCTGCACTATTAGATTTTTCGTTTAATTGATTAATTGCTTGGTCATACTCATCTTGCGAAAGACCCCCATTAACGAGAAGCGATGAAGTATTCTGAATAACAGATATATCTTGATGCAATTGATTACTAATATATTGAACTAAATTCTCTTTCATATTACTCAGTTGCTTTACTGTTGAAACATCCATTAATTCACATAAAATACCACTGATATTAAAAGGCGTCGTGTCGGTCACAGATTTACGTTTACCACTACTTAATAAAGGAGAAATATGCATCAAATAAATCTTCTGTTTATCTTCTAAAATATTGATTGAAATTGATGTTGCATGCCTGTCAACCACTACACTTTCAATCAAACTACGGATTTTACTTGCCTCCATCCCAGAAAGTTGCGTAATTAAATCTAACGCAGTCATTTCATAGGGTGCAAAATCAGAGTGTTCTAGCAATTTTTCCATAGCAGAATTAACCAGCATTACTCGGCCAAATAAATCATAAATAATTGTCGCTGTTTTTAGTCCATCTAAGAAATACTCCAAATTTACCAAGCGCAGTTCCATCATTGAAATTGCCTTATTCAACTCCTCAAATTCTTGTTCACCACCTTCAAGCTGCAAATATCGATGAACTTTATTTTCTGAAGCCGCTTGTTTTCTTAACCATTCCTGTCGATAATGCAATAACTCTGCAATTTGCGCTGAGAAATCATTCACAATCGCGTCAAAATTTGGTTTGCCTGAAACTTTATTCGGTGAAATACCAAAAGCCCAGAACCCAAGTACTTCACCTGTAAAAACAAGTGGCACCAGATATTGCACTTCATCATAATCAACATCCCGCAAGTATTTAGTTACGATTACCGGGCCATTATGCTCTATTGCCGTACTATAGGGTGTCCGTTCATAATCACGCCGCATTTCATTAATATCTTCCAATGAGCAATTTAGCGCTTTAACTTCTTTTACACGATGATCGGCTACAACACGTTCAAGCAGAATCACACGATTAAGATCAAGCATTTGATTAATCATGGTAATTACCTGAGTCCAAGGGTCTTTGGACTCATAAAAACTCGGTAAATATATCCGTTCACGAATCTGCGTTGAGGTTTCTAATAAAACCTGACGCATTACCAGGTTATCTTGTGTCACCCTTCTATCAAGAAACGCAAGAAAAGTAAGTAGCTGAGCCGAACAAAGCTCAGTAATAGGCTGCCATATCTGGAAATAAACCAAAGAAATCCATGTAAACACAGAATATAAAGCGATTATGATGATTGTTAACCAACCCGATATACCAACACCTAAACGCTGGTAAATAAGCAAACTTAATCCTACAATGAGAACAATGTAGACAAAATTAGCCACCCAATTTACATTATTAATTGCCTTATCAGATAACAATGTATCTAGTGCATAACCATGAAACGCTAGTGATGAAATCAAGCCATTATTATCGGCAACTGGTACTGAGATTGTTGCGCCCACATACTCGGTGGAGCCTATAATAATACTGCGATTAGCAACCAACTCCGGAACCAGATCACCAGAAAAAACCTTACCCATCGTTATAATGGGCAGCTGCCCTGCACCACCCATAAAATTAATTTGAAAAGATTCTTTTAAAGTTCCAAGTGAGTAACCATAGAATTGTTGTGCAGCTTCCATCTCAAAGGTATTAATATGTTGATCGTCATAAATAACAGAAGTTAGCTGATTGCGATACATGCCATAAGTAGATGGCATTAATACAGATACAGCCGTATTGATTTCAATACCATCGGTGGATTTAGGTAAAGGAACCAATGTCTGTTCTTGCGTATCATAAGCGGATGCA
>JAOULU010000045.1 GCA_029881855.1 Nitrosomonas sp.
TCCGCAGCGGCAAGAAGGTCCTCACTTTGCTCGTAAACAATGTTGCTAAAATCTTCAGCAGTTTCACCAAAAACTTCGCTGACCATTTGTACCTTTAGCTGACGCTCGATCTGTTCACGAACATCTACCAAGTCAAATATACGTGCTTCTTTTATGTCTATAAGTTTTATAATATGAAAACCGAAATCTGTTTCTACAACACCCCTAATTTCATCCAACTGCATCTGAAAAATCTCATCTTCAAATGCCTTAACCATTACACCACGTCCAAAAAAACCGAGATCGCCACCTTGAAGTGCAGAACCAGGGTCATCTGAGAATTCTTTTGCAAGATCAACAAAACGTTCTGGTTCTTGCGTTAACTGCTCTAAAACATCTTCTGCTTGTTCACGTGCAGCCTGTTTCTCTTCATCAGATGCGTCGGCTGAAACACTAATTAAAATATGGCTAGCTTGACGCTCTTCCTGCTGACTAAACTCATCCTGATGCTCATAAAAATAATTACTGACCGCTTCTTCACTGACCGACTCATTCTCCGCCAGGTCATTTAGTGACAACACAACATATTCAACGCGAGCTCTCTCTGGCAAAAAGAAATCATTCTTGTGCAAATCATAATAATCATTGATTTCAGCTTCACTCGGAGATACTTGAGATAAGAAATGGTTCGGGTCTATTTGTGCTTGGCTAATTTCACGCTGCACTTCGCTTAAATACATCACTCTTTTGGCCACCGCGCTCGATACAAAACCATTCTCACTATAACCATCAAGAAGCTGTTGCAACAAAAGCTCCTGGCGCACACGTGATTCAAAGGTTAGCGGACTCAATCCTTGGGCACGTAATAATTCTTGGTATTGCTCATTTGAAAAACTGTTGTCTTTTTGAAAAGCGGGTACGTCACGAATGGTATTAATTAATTGCGAATCTAGAACAGTAAACCCGTTACTAACGGCTTCACGATGTAACAATCGCTGTTGAATTAAGCTTTCTAGCACTGAATTCCGAACTTCAAAACTATCCAACATAGTACTGTCAAAGTTAGCGCCCATCATTTCACGCATTCTTTCATGATGATCACGCAAGGCTTGTTCAAACTCACGGCGTGAGATTTCATCTCCATCAACTATTGCAACATAGCCATCACCATCACTACGATATGATTCTACCCCCCAAAACATAAATGGAAGCACTGCCAGAACCATGATGGCTTGAACAACGCGTTTCTTGCGATTAACAAAATCGAACACTATCTAAAACCCAATAACACTATAATAATAAAAATGATTTTATGATTCTTATGAATTAGGGAAATGCCGATTTCTTTATCAAAATAGATAAATTAATCGGCATTTCCCTATAATTTAATTCCATTTGGCGGAGTGGACGGGACTCGAACCCGCGACCCCCGGCGTGACAGGCCGGTATTCTAACCAACTGAACTACCACTCCTAAACTAGCCAATTCAATTGATCTGGTGGGTGCTGACGGGTTCGAACCGCCGACATTCGCCTTGTAAGGGCGACGCTCTACCAGCTGAGCTAAGCACCCGATCAATCAGAAGGGCGCTAGTTTACTGCATCTTTTAGCGCTTTACCAGCACTGAATTTTGGAACCTTTGCTGCCTTGATTTTAATTGCGGCACCAGTACGAGGATTACGACCAGTACGAGCAGCACGTTTACCTACTTTAAACGTTCCAAATCCGACTAAAGTCACACTATCATTTTTCTTCAGTGCTGACTTTATCGCTGTTAATGCGCCATCCAGTGCGCTACCTGCCGAAGCCTTAGAAAGATCAGCAGATTTCGCGATTGCTTCAATCAGTTCGGATTTGTTCATATAATTCCCCTTTTAAAGTTAATGGTCATTAAATCACAAGCAGTTACTGCAAACGCACTTATATCAAGCCATTTACACTTGGTCAAGCAAATTAAAAAGAAACTTTTAACCAGATTTACGGCAATTTTTGATTATTCATACGTAGAAAAACTTACCAACAATCAACATATACCATTAAAATACAACTGGTTAAACAACAAAAACCTTCTCATTTAAACCGTACCTTTAGCCTTCTGGAGATTAATAGGCCTCAGATTTCTGTTCTCGATTTAACAACACTTCTACCGCTTTCCCGGCTGAAACACCCTCATGTAGAATGCTACATACAGCTTGTGTAATTGGCATCTCAATATTGAGTTTTTCCCCTAATCGCAGTACAGCCTGTGCCGTATGTACCCCTTCAGCAACGTGCCCTAGTTCACCTAGAATCACGTTTAGTGACTTACCTTCGGCCAGCATCAACCCAACACGTCGATTGCGAGATAAATCTCCAGTGCAAGTTAATAATAAATCACCCACACCAGCCAGCCCCATAAAAGTTTCTCTATGCCCACCCAAACCAAGACCCAATCGCGTAACTTCCTTCAAACCACGCGTAATTAGCGCCGCACGTGCATTATGACCAAAACCCATCCCGTCTGAAATGCCAGCAGCAATTGTAATAACATTTTTTACAGCACCACCCGTTTCCACACCGATAACATCTTGGCTGCTATAGATACGTAACCGAGCACTGTGTAATTGGGCCGCCATCTGATTGGAAAACTCATGATCTTCCGACGCCAATGTTAGCGCTGTAGGTAATCCTTGAGCGACTTCTTCAGCAAAGCTCGGGCCCGATAACACACCACAAGGCAATTTATTCGCGTATTCCTCCTCTACAATCTGATGCGGCAGCTTAGAGTCTTCAGACTCAAATCCTTTACAACCCCATATAATAGGCACTTTATTTTGCGTTTTTGCTATGCTACGTAATGTTTCCCTGAAACCAGCAATGGGCACAACAATTAAAACGAGGTCAGCAGCATCTAACGCAATTTGCAATGAGTCAGTGATCTGTACAGTGTCTGGCAGCGGAAAGTTGGGGAAAAAACTTAAATTAACGCGATGTGTAGATAACTCAGCCAGATGGTCTGGAAACTTAGTCCATAGTGTTACTTGATGATGCGCGGAAAGATTGATGGCTAACGCTGTACCCCAAGCGCCCGCACCCAAGATTGAAATTCTCATGCCCCCCAGACCTCACTGACCTTGATATAACCCAGTTGTCCGTCACGATGTCGAACCTTTATCCACCCAGGCACATCTGAATCAAGCCGCTCCATTACAATATCTTCTTGTGCTTGGAAGACCTGAACTGAATTCTCATCAGCAATCTCATACACATTAGCCAAAGGTACAGTAACGATAACAAACCGTCGCTCACTTAAAAACTTATTTTCAACCCAGGCAAGACCGCCACTACGATCTCGTACTTTAACCCAACCTGCAACGGTGATAACCGCCTCAACGGGCAAATGAATGCTCGCCACGTATAATTTTTTAGACTGCAATGATGGTTCTTCGTACATCACAGCTGCATTCTCTGCTATTGATACATATTCAATTTCAGCATTTGCTTGACCAAGCATCAATGACAGCATACCAAGTAATATCACACCTTGGATTATTTCTAACCTCATAATCTTAAACTTAAACAAGAATTCCTTTATTGCTTTACTTAAACAAGCATTGACGCACTTACACCTAATTTTTTTTGGTATTCACTTTAACGTCTGCCTCAGTACTAGAACCAGCCTCTGCTTTAGATTGATTTTGATTATAAATTGCCTCGAAATTTACCGGATTGAGAATAACCGCTGGAAAACCTGCCCGTGTAACAATATCCGATACCGTCTCCCGCAAATATGGAAACAAAATATTCGCACAACCAATACCCAACACCGGACTGATTTCTTCTTCTGATATATTACGAATGCGAAATATACCTGCCTGCTGCACCTCAACAAGAAACATGACAGTGTCTTTGACTTTGGCAGTCACAGTCACCGTTAAAAGTACTTCATACAATGCGTCTTCAATCGTTTGATTTTCAGTATTCAGCTGCAAGTTAACTTGTGGCGGCTCTCGCTCAAGAAAAATTCCAGGTGCATTTGGAATTTCTAGGGATAGATCCCTAACATAGATTTTTTCTATGGTAAAAACGGGTTGCTGTTGCTCACTCATATTATATTCAACTTGATTTCTAATAATTAACGAAAATATACTTTATAAAAAAACACTATCATGCTTAATAACAAAATTCAGACGCTCAACAATGTCACCAATTCGCCTTTATGGTCAAGCTGTACCAAATCATCATACCCACCCACATGTTTCTCTCCAATGTAGATTTGTGGAACTGTCCGGCGTCCTGTTTTCCCCATCATCTCAGCACGTTGCTCTGGCTCTAGATCAATACGAATTTTCTCAATTTGCTCAACACCTTTTGAACGCAGTAAGTTTTCAGCCATCTTACAATAGGGGCAAAAACCCGTTGTATACATAATTACCTTTGACATTTACTTCCTCTATCGCTTAACTATTGGCAAACTTGCACGTTTCCAGGTATCAATACCCCCCATCAGATTGTGCACCTTTGTAAAGCCATTTTTAATTAGAACCTTACTAGCATGATGCGAACGAATGCCACTACTATAGATAATCAAAATAGGTCTTTCTTTAAATTTCTGTATTTCTACCCAACGTTCCTCAATTTTCTCAGTAGCAATGTGCATAGAATTGGGTAAATGTCCTTCTATGTAGTCACTATCATCTCGAACATCCAATACAAGAGCATCTTGATGATTAATTAACTTTATTGCCGCACGTGTATCAACCTCTTTTGCACCACGTCGTACCATTGGCCACAACAACATTAACGCGCTGACAATTGCTGCAACAACAAAAAGTATATTCTCTATTCTAAGGAGAAAATGGCCTTGTTCTAATGATGATTCCATAAACTTTTATTCTACTTTCATAATAATTAATTTTATCCGTGGCTAGAAATATGGTATTTACTATTTACCCCTCTTAATCCACCCGAGGTATCGCATATTAACATTATGCACACAAATTAATAGCAAAAAAACGAGCTAACTGCTGATTTCAACAACTGATTAGTTTTCTCCATCAGTCTATATCCGAGAAATTAGTTTGATGCTGCGTTGATACGCAAAATATAATAAAATACCCACCTAAATGTAACTTACTCGATGGTCAATTCCCTTTTTACAAAAAGGTTAACATGAAAAAAATAGTTCTCCTGCGACACGGAGAAAGCACGTGGAATAAAGAAAACAGATTTACTGGATGGACAGATGTAGATTTAACACCAAAAGGTTTAGAAGAAGCAAAAAAAGCCGGGGAGCTATTGCGAGAACAAGGTTTCGTCTTTGATGTTGCTTATACTTCCGTACTCAAGCGGGCCATTCGGACATTATGGATAACACTAGACGAAATGGATCAGATGTGGACACCTATACATCATACATGGCGTTTGAATGAGCGACATTACGGCGCACTACAAGGACTCAACAAAGCCGAGACCGCAGTCAAATATGGCGATGAACAAGTATTGATATGGCGACGCAGCTACGACACTAGACCACCGGCATTAACCACCGATGATGATCGTTACCCTGGAACAGACCCACGCTATGCAGATTTAGCGAATGATGATATTCCACTAACAGAGTGTCTGAAAGATACCGTTGCAAGATTTTTGCCTTACTGGAAGGAAATAATTGCACCGCAAGTTAAGTCTGGAAAACGTATCATCATTACAGCGCATGGCAATTCTTTACGCGCGCTTGTTAAATATCTTGATGATATTTCAGACAAAGATATTTTAAGTTGTAATATACCCACGGGCGTACCATTAATCTATGAATTGGAAGACAATTTAAAACCGATCCGGAGCTACTATCTTGGCGATCAATCAGCCGTTGAGCAGGCAATGAAAGCTGTTGCCAATCAGGGCAAATCTTCAGCCTGATTGATCAATAATTTTTCAAGTTAGTCGTAATAGGTTATACAACACCACCTCCTTCTTGAAAAGGCTATATTTGAAATCAAATACATTTGATCGCATCTACGCCCTAATATACAAGTTAATCCTGACGACTTGTATATTGATGCTATTTAATCCACTAACGGCATTCTCTGAAAACCAAGAAAACCTGGATGCTTTACGTAATCAAATCGAGCGACTTCAAAAGAATTTAATCCGTAAAGAAAAAGAGAAACTGGATGCATCACATGCACTTCAGGAAACTGAGCGCGCCATTAGCAGTATTAATCGGAAACGCTCTACACTACTAAAAGAAAGAAATATAGCCGACCAGAAACTTGATGTGCTAAAAAAACAACACCAAGAACTAAAAAACAATACTTTAATTGCGCAAAACAGGCTAAACAAATTATTGTACCAACAATATACGGGCGGGCAGCAGGATCAGCTGAAATTACTACTAAACCTACAAAACCCAAATCAAGTCTCACGTGACATTCACTACTACAAACATATAGCCACTGCACGTACAGATGCCATTAGCGCATTTCATGATAACCAAGAGAAACTAGAAACACTAACTCGAGCCATGCAACAAAAAAAAACCGAGATCGAGACCATCCAAACTAGATACGCGGTACAAAATGAGAGGCTAAAACAACAAAAACTGAAACATCAAACAGCACTCTCACAAATTTCAAGTCAAATTACACAACAACAACATGCCATCGAGAAGCTAAAACGTGACGAAAAACGTATTGCCAATGTTGTTGCAGAAATCAACAAAATTCTCAAACAACAAAAGCCATCGAAATCGTTATATAACAATGAGTTACCATCTATCTCACAGAATAGATCTGCATTCTCAACCCTTAAAGGGAAATTAAATTTACCAGTACGTGGGAAACTTGTTAGTCGTTTTGGTGGTCAACGTTCTGGTAAGCATGTGACATGGAAAGGATTATTTATCAGTTCACTACATGGCAGCGATGTCAAAGCCATAGCAAATGGGCAGGTTGTGTTTGCAGACTGGCTTAGAGGTTTTGGCAATCTTATGATTATTGATCATGGCAACACTTACATGAGTCTTTATGGCAACAATAAATCACTTCATAAACAAGTCGGTGATATCATACGCAGTGGAGATACAATTGCCACTGTTGGGAACAGCGGGGGCAATGCAGATTCCGGTTTATACTTTGAGTTACGTCATCAAGGTCAGCCGTTTGACCCTTTGACTTGGATTAAGATTAAATAAACGAATGCAAATTAAACCCAGGAAATTGGAGATTACCTAGATTTAGTTACATTGTATAGCTAAAAAAGTTTTAAAATTCGATACGTGCGGAGAAAGTATTATGAGTAACATAATGAAAAAAACTGGTTTGGTTCTTATTGGCGCAATCACAGGCGTGATGCTCAGCTTGAATTTTTCCGCCATTGCAAAAAAAGATACTGGTGAAGATACTCATGCACTTCCAATCGAAGAATTACGGACATTTGCACAAGTATTTGGGCGTATCAAAAGTGATTACGTTGAGTCTGTAGAAGACAAAAAATTAATTACTGAAGCCATCAATGGCATGCTGGTCGGCCTTGATCCTCATTCATCTTACCTTGATAAAGATGACTACAAAGAACTACAAATAGGCACCCAAGGAGAGTTTGGTGGACTAGGCATCCAGGTCACGATGGAAGATGGTCTGGTTAAAGTCATTTCTCCCATTGAGGACACTCCTGCATTTCGTGCTGGCATTCAAACGGGTGATTTGATTGTTAGACTAGATGACACCGCAGTAAAAGGCATGACACTCAGTGATGCCATCAAGTTAATGCGCGGCAAACCTAAAACACCCATAACTATTACCATTGTCAGAGAAGGTGAAAAAGAACTGCTAACTTTCACTCTGATACGTGACATTATTAAAATCCAGAGCGTCAAGTCAAAGATGATTGAGCCTGGCTATGGATTTATCCGCATTACTCAGTTTCAAGAACATACTGGTGAAAATTTAGCCAAAGCCATAAAAGAACTCTTTCGAGAGAATTCAGAACCAATGCAAGGATTAATACTAGATTTACGTAATGATCCTGGTGGGTTACTTAACGGTGCGGTTGCTGTTTCGGCAGCTTTCTTGCCAGAAAATTCACTGGTTGTTTATACTGAAGGGCGTACAAGTGATGCCAAAATGAAATTACATGCAAACCCCGAGTATTATTTACGCGGGCCAGGAAAAGACTATTTAGTAGGATTGCCTGCTGAAATAAAAACAGTACCTATGATTACATTAGTTAATGGTGGCTCTGCTTCTGCATCTGAAATTGTCGCCGGTGCCCTGCAAGACCATAAACGCTCCATAGTTATGGGCTCACAAACATTTGGTAAAGGATCCGTACAAACCATCTTGCCACTTGGAAATGAAACAGCCATTAAACTGACTACAGCGCGTTATTACACACCCAATGGTCAGTCAATTCAGGCCAAAGGAATCACACCTGATATTTTGGATGAAACAGAAAGTGATGACAAACGAATACGTGAGTCCGATCTGAATCGTCACTTATCTAATGGTAAAAAAGAAAAAACAAAATCTGACACAGAGAATAATGCCAAAAAAACTAAAAACAAGCCAAAGAAAAAAGAGAATGCGGATGATGAAGACAAGAGTAACGTGCCCATTGAATTCGGTTCCAGTGAAGACCTTTTGTTAATTCAAGCAATGAATTACTTTAAGGGTATTACCGCCTCAGAAACCAAAGAAGACGATAATACGGGCAGTTAAATTCCTAATAAAGTTGACTACTGTAGTATCGGAATAACCGTCTGTGGATGATAACCAGCTACTTCGATATAGTCGTCACATTCTGCTTCCAGAAGTTGATTTTTTAGGACAGGAAAAACTTACTAAATCGAGTGTTCTGATTATAGGTGCAGGCGGACTTGGTTCACCTGCCGCATTATATCTTGCCGCAAGTGGTGTCGGTCAACTTATTATCTGTGATGATGATGTCGTTGATCTTACCAACCTACAACGTCAAATTATTCACCACACTGACTCTATTGGCCAAGCAAAATCCACATCTGCACAGAAAACACTGACTAAAATTAACCCGGAAATTGAAGTCATCGCACAACAAAAACATGTAGATGACGCCAATTTACAAGCGCTAGTCACACAAGTGGATGCAGTTGTAGATGCCAGTGATAACTTTACCACCCGCCATCAAATAAATACTGTCTGTGTAGCAAACCATAAACCATTAATTTCAGGTGCCGCTGTACGCTTTGAAGGCCAAGTATCCGTTTTCGACCTAAGTCAAGAAAACAGCCCTTGTTATCATTGCCTTTACCCTACCAATGGAGAAAACAATGATATGCCCTGCGCAACCATGGGAATATTCGCACCATTAACAGGCATCATAGGCTGCATGCAAGCTGCAGAAACACTCAAAGTTTTACTAGGGATAGGACAAACGCTCAATGGTCGCCTGCTATTATTAGATAGCCTGACAATGCAATGGCGTTCGATTACGCTGGGAAAAGATCCTGGGTGTAGAATTTGCAACTCCCAGCACACCACAATGACTTAGA